>DASXGY010000238.1:0-2749 GCA_036488835.1 Acidobacteriaceae bacterium | reverse complement strand
TAGCGCGGAATGCCGCTGTTGCCGGGGTCGTCGCTATACGGAGCGTTGAGCGCTGCCGTGCGTGAGCCGAGCGAACCGTCCATGAAGCCCTTCAGCATGCCAGTGCGCAGCATCCGGTCGCCGGCGGAGTGATGCGCGCGGTGCTCTTTGAGCGTCTCGAGGGAATCGTTGAAGGTCAGCCACTCCGAGACGCGCACCGGTAGATGGTCCTCGCGTTCGAGTTGCTCGAAGGCGAGGAAGTCGTCCCAGTCAGAGTAGTCCTGCACGCTGGTGAGCCCATGAATGGAGGCATCCGCGAGCGCGAGCGACAGGGCGCGCTTGCGCTCCGCCGGTGTCGGCGGCGGAATCTTCTGGAAGACCAGCTCCATGGCGGGGTCTTCGCGCACAATACCCGTGAGTTCGCCTGCACTGTCATGATCGAACTTGCCGCCCTTTGGATCCGGTGTGCTGCGCGTGATGCCCGCCGCTTCGAACGCCGCTGTGTTCGCGATGGCGATGTGGCCGTCGACGCGCTCGAAGATCGCCGGATGACCGTTGGTCACGGCGTCGAGTTCCTGCCGCGTGGGGAGCGTCTTCTCGGGCCACAGCGTGTGATCCCAGCCGCCGCCCTGCAGCCACTTGTGAGCGGGCGCCGCCTTCGCCGCACGTGCCACACGATCGAGCATCTCCTGGAGCGACTTGCTGCCAGTGAGATCGACGGAGAGCTGAAGGCGGCCCGCATCACCCAGGTGGGTGTGCGCGTCGTTGATACCGGGCATGGCGAAGGAGCCGCCGAGATCGACCAGCTGCGTCTTCGGTCCCTTGGTCTTGAGCAGGGCGTCGTCTGTGCCCGTAGCGGTGACGATTCCCGCGCGCATGGCAATCGCGCTGACGAAGTCGAACTTGCCCTGGCCCAGCCCCATGCCAGTCAGGATGTGGCCGTGGTAGTAGATGGCGTCCGGCGGCGCTTGCTGCGCGGCGAGCGGAAGGGTGGCGGCAAGTACTGCGGCGGCAACAAGCAAACGGGGCATGGCTCGGAGTTTAGCAGTGGAGTCATCGCAGTTTCATCGACGTGCAACCTAATGACGCGATGGACAGCGCATCATCGGTGGGCAGCACAAATCTCCACCGAAGGATTCTCCCCCATGAAGCGACTTTTCTGGCTCGTTCTTCTTGTCGCCGTGTCTCTTTGCACGAGCGCCAACGCCTCCACCGTCAAAACCACCGCATGGCGTCCTGTGTATATCGGCATCGACCAGGCCAGCGGATCGATCGACGGCACCGATGCGAGCGTGGCTTACGCCTTGCGGGTTGACCTCCATGCGCCCGGCATTCACTTCTACACCGCGCCCCACCAGGGAAGCCTCAACACCGTGGCCTCCACCACCAGCGCGTTTCTGCTGAAGTACGGATTACAGGCCGCGATCAACGCGAACTTCTTTTCTCCGTGCTGCAATGCGGCGAACGAGGCAAAGACAGTGCTCGGCCTCGCCGTGTCGGATGGCAACACGGTATCGGCGCCCGACGGGACGCCGGGACAGAATGCCTCGCTGCTGATCGATCAGAAGAATCATGCCTCCATCTCGGAGACGACCGACACAACCGATATTTCAAATGTCTTCAACGCCGTCACGGGATCGGGAATCATCGTGCAGGATGGCCTGAACGTGGGCGGCGATACTCCATACGGTGACGGCGCAGACCCCAACCCGCGCACGTCGGTGGGCCTCTCGCAGGATGGCCGCTACCTCTACGTAATCGTCATTGACGGACGGCAGCCTGGTTACAGTGTGGGCACCACATCGACGGAGACGGCAGATATCATGATCGCGTTTGGTGCATACACCGCGATCAATCTGGATGGCGGTGGATCGACGGACCTGGTGGAAGACAATGGCCGCGGTGGCGCAACGATCGTCAACAAGCCCAGCGGCGGCGCCGAGCGTTTTGACGCAAACCAGCTTGGCATTCGCGCGCTTCCACTGCCCCCGTTCGTTCACTGATCCAGCTATTGAACCGGTTCGTTGGCAAGAGAAAGGCTCGTCCCGTCTGGCGGGCCTTTCTCTGTTTTCACTGCTGCCGCTCGGCGGTCAACATCAGCAGCAGCAGGATGCGCTTCAGTGCCTGCTCGCGTTGTGTGGCGTCGTACCACTCGTTGCGTGTGTGGATGCCGCCGCCATCGCCGCCGGCGCCGATGCTGACGGCGGCAACCCCGAGTGAGAGCGGGATATTCGCGTCTGTGGAAGCAATGCGTGGTTCGGTGCGGATGCCAAGATGGCGGTCCACAGCGAGCAGATCCTCATACAGCGTCTGCCCGTTCGACGCGTTTTCCAGCCGTCCGGCCGGACGGTCGCCGATGCGCTCGATGGTGAAGGCGGCCTGTGCATTGGGACGCCGCTTGCGTAATTCTGCGGCGGCGCGATTCGCGGCCAGCACCGCGTCTTCAATGGCGCGATGCAGCTCGACTTCGAGGCAGACCAGTTCTTCCGAAGATGTGGAGCGGAGATCGAAGCGCGCGCTTGCGTGCTCCGGAATGGCGTTCACGGAACTGCCGCCCTCGATGGTGCCGACGTTCAAGGTGGTGCGGGTCTCGCGCGGTTCGCCGGCGGTGGTGAGGGCCGCAATAGCATGGCTGAGGATGGCGATGGGATTGGGCGAGCCCGCGTCCGTCCACGAATGACCGCCAGGACCGGAGACGGTTGCGAGAAAGCGCCGGCTGCCTAGCGCCTCGGTCACGGCGACCTCGTGGCCGGCGCCGTCAAGCACGATG
>DASXGY010000234.1:0-28622 GCA_036488835.1 Acidobacteriaceae bacterium | reverse complement strand
CCGGCGTTCTGAGCCTGCTCTGCGCCACCACCCACCTGCACTACGCGCAGAGCATGACGGAGAACAACTACATCCTACTGTTGACCATCACTGGCTTCGCGTTGCAATACAGGTGGCTCACGACCGGCAATCGGCGCGCATTGTTCTGGGGTTCGACAGCGCTCGGCCTTAACCTGCTTACCCGCCTGACGACGACTCTCGATATCTTTGGCGCTGGATGCTTCATTCTGCTCGCGGCGCTGTTCTCCCACTATGGTGCGCAGCGGAGCGCGGACGTCACGGCGAAAGTGCCGATTCTGTCCATCCTGCGCACCTATTTGAGCGGTGCTCTACCGGTCTACGCAGTTTTTCTGGTGATCGACCGAATCTATCAGTACCTCCGGTTCGGTTCGTGGACCAACACCTACGTGGCTGTCTTCGCGCGCGAACAGCGGCTGACGGACCCGACGCTGCCGGGCAATTTCCCGTTTAACCGGGGCTGGTTCGAGGGCGGGCTCCACTCCGGCGTTCTCGGCCCGTTCTTCATGCCGGAAAAGTCCATCTTCCTGTTCGATCCGATGTTCACGCTCGCGCTTCTGCTCACGGCGATCCTGTGGCAGCGGCTCTCACCCGCGATGCGCGCCTTTGCCGTCGCGACACTTGGCATGCTTGGCGCCTATGTCCTCTTCTATGCGCGCTACAACTGGTGGGCCGGCGATTTTGCGTGGGGCGACCGCTATATCTCCAGCGCGGTGGAACTCACAACGCTGCTTGCCATTCCGCTTCTGCTGCGATACCGGCGGACTCTGGGAAGAGCGATCTGGTCTATCGGCCTCGCGATCACAGGAATCAGCGTCGTTATCCAGTGCGCGTCGCTCGCCTTCTGGGTTCCGCTGGAGATTTATCAGATGGAGACCTTCGGTCATCCGACCTGGGTTGTGTTGCTACGCTTCAAGAATATTGCCGCATTCGCGCTGCACCAACGCGCGGCCTGGGGGCTGGACACGTTCGCCATGTTTCAGGACTCGTGGGATGCGGCGCACATCACAACCTGGAACTTCCTGCCATCGCTGCTGCGCCACATCGGCCAGGCACCCCTTTGGGCAGTGCAGGTCCTGTACGGAGTGTGGGGTGCCGCCGCGTTGGCGCTTGTCCTCGTCTCGGCCCAGTTGACCCGAGTGCTCAAGCATCCGGCCCCCGTAGGCCGCGCTGTTGAGCTGGCGCAATCGATTCCCGGTTAGCTATCCGGTCAAGGCTGCATCCGGATTCGCGGCGGGTGTTGAGACCACAACCGGCTGGTGCCAACCCCGGTGATTTTCGGGATGCCTATAGGATTCTCTATGCAAAGCCGGTGGCGCCGCTGTAACCTCGGCCCACCCGGTGACTCTAACCAAGCGCTGGGTGCTGTCGATCCTCCCGAAGAGGCGACGGCACTGGCGGGTCGCTGCGACTCATTTGTGTAAAGAGTTGCAATCCGCAACAGCGGTACACAACGTAATCCGGATGGTCTCACCCTCAGGTTGGAACAATCTGAGGAATTCAATAAGGAAGGTTCTTGCGATGAACAATAGCGTTAAGACTCTCATTCTGACTGCGGCTGTAACCGGCTTGTTCGGTGGCACCTCCGCCCGCCTCAATGCCCAGCCAGTTGCCCAGCCGAACGGACAGCCCAGCGTGAGCGCAAGCTCGAACGTGGGGACCGCTGTGCACCTGAAGAGCAACTTCCAGGACACCGGCAAGCACTCCTGTAAAGGTAAAAACGACTGTAAGGGCCAGGGCGGATGCAAGTCGAGCGACAACGGCTGCAAGGCCAAGAACAGTTGCAAGGGCAAGGGCGGCTGCGCGACCGACGGCTCCAAGATGCCTAAGTAATAACTGCCCACCATCGCGAGGGCTGCTGGATGGAATCGTAGCCCTCGCGAGTTTCCCCCATCCAATTGTCACTGCCCGGCATACTGCTTGAGCCGCGCGTCTTTGACTGGAATCGACAGATGCCTGCCAATCGCTTCAATGGATTTACGAATTACGGGGTCGGGATTGGCCTGAGGATTCCGCACTACCAGCACATCTTCGAAAAGAAGCCGGTGGTCGACTGGTTCGAGATCATCTCCGAGAATTACATGGTGGATGGCGGCCGCCCGTTCCAGGTGCTGGATCAGATCCTGGACCAGTATCGCGTGGTGCAGCATGGAGTTTCGATGTACTTCGGCTCGGCGCAGGCGCTCAGTCGCGAACACCTGAAGCGGCTGAAGGCTCTGGTACGGCGCACCAAGACGCCGTGGCTCTCCGACCATCTGTGCTGGGGCAGCGTGGACGGGCGTTATACGCATGATTTGCTGCCGATCCCGTACACCTGCGAGGCAGTGAAGGTGACGGCCAAACGCATTCGGCAAGTGCAGGACTATCTTGAGATTCCCGTAGTGGTCGAGAACGTGAGCAGCTATGCGGAATACCACGAGAGCGAGATGACGGAGTGGGAGTTTCTCAACGAAGTCGTCGAGACGGCCGACTGCGGCATTCTGCTGGATGTGAATAACATTTACGTGTCGTCGCAGAACCACGATTTCGACCCGCTGACCTACGTGGACAGCGTTCCGAGCTGGCGTGTGGCGCAGATCCACATTGCGGGGCATTCGAAATATCGCAAATACATTCTGGACACACACGATCATCCGGTGATCGATCCGGTGTGGGCGCTCTACGCACGCGCCATTGAGCGCTGCGGCCCCACGGCGACCTTGCTGGAGTGGGACGACAACATCCCGTCTTTCGACGAGGTCCATGCGGAGGCGTTGAAGGCCAATCGCTATCTGAAGCGTGCTTCTCTGCCAGCCGTTCTGCCGGTGGCGATGGAAGACGAACCACAATCGCTGGAGACGCCATGACGCTGCTCGAATTACAACGCAGGATGGCCGAGGCGGTCATGTTGCCGCTGACCCGCACAGATACCATGCAGCGCAAGACGCGGGGTGGCCGGTCGATGAAGGCGGAAGCCGCTGCATTCATCAAGCCGAATGACCGGCTCACCTCGTTCGAACGGCTGGAAATCTACAACCGGCAATACTGGTTTCGAATCCTCTCCGCGTTTGCAGAGGATTTTCCGGGACTCGCCGCCGTGGTTGGGCCGGTGCCGTTCGACAAACTGATGCGCGCCTATCTGGCGGATCATCCTTCGAAGTCGTTTACCCTCCGCAATCTCGGCTCCGCGCTTGAGGCGTGGTTGGGTGAGCATCCCGAGCACGCAGGCAACCGGTTCGAGCTTGCGCTGGATGTCGTACGCCTGGAGTGGTCGTATATCGAAGCCTTCGACAATGCGGCGGAACGCGTGCTGACCCTTGCCGACCTGAGCCAGCTCGACGGTGAATCACGGCTCGCCTTGCAGCCGCATCTTCGATTGCTGCATCTGCTGCATTCGGTCGACGACTTCGTGATCGATGTGCATCGCCGGCAGGCATCGCAGGGCGTTGCGAGCAACGCGGTTACCGGTACGAAGCGATCGAGCAGCCGCCGAGTGCCGGCTTCGGTGAAGCGTGGAGACATCTTTCTCGGCGTGCACCGTTACGAGAACGCGGTCTACTACAAGCGCCTCGATCCCGAGGAGTACCAACTGCTGCGGGCACTCGACGCCGGGAATACGCTGGGCGAGGCACTGGAGCAAGCCTTCGTGTCGTCGGCGCTGCAGGAAGACGAGCGGCCCCGCCGTGTGCAGGCATGGTTTGCGAACTGGGCGGAGCTGGGGTGGTTCTGCCGCCACATAGCCGCGGCACGGCGCGGTGCCGGAAAACGAGTCAACTAGTATGCGAGCGCGCATTCTTCGCGCCTACGCGCAATTTCGCCGCGCTGCGTCGTCGCTGCAATCCCCGTTTCTGCTGCTGGTGCGGCTTTATTGGGGATGGCAGTTTGCGCAGTCCGGCTGGGGTAGACTGCATCATCTGCCGCAGGCGACGCAGTTCTTTGCCAGCCTCAACATTCCGTTCCCTGGCGCGAACGTGGTGTTCATCTCCACGCTGGAGTTCGTTGGTGGCATACTGCTCATTCTCGGCCTTGGGTCTCGCCTCATCAGTCTGCTGCTGGCGTGCGACATGATCGTCGCCTACCTTACGGCGGACCCGGAAGGGCTGCACTCGATCTTCTCCGATCCGGGGAAGTTCTATAACGCGGATCCCTATACGTTTCTTTTTGCGTCGTTGATGGTCCTGATCTTCGGCCCGGGGCGTTTTGCGCTGGACTGGCTGCTTCGCCGCAGCCAGAAAGATCCTTCGCCGGCCCTGTCTGCGGCGGCTTGATGCAGCCGTATTACGCGGAGTGGGGAACGAAGCGCAGCGACGCGGAGTTCATGCAGTAGCGAAGCCCGGTCGGGTGCGGGCCGTCGTTGAAGACGTGACCGAGATGCCCGTCGCAAAGTTTGCAGCTTACGGCAGTGCGCATCATGCCGAGGGTGGTGTCCCGCTGCTCGACGACGTTTTCGTTAGCGATGGGAGCCCAGAAGCTGGGCCACCCGGTGCCGGACTCGAACTTCGTATCCGAACTGAACAGCGCCGTGTCACAGCAGATGCATCGATAAAGGCCGCGCTGGTGCTGGTTCCACAGGCTGCCCGAGTAGGGAACTTCCGTGTCGGCGAGACGGGTGATGTCGTAGGCGTTCGGCGAAAGCTGTTTCTGCCATTCGTCGGCTCCTCTGGCTACCTTGGGCATCGTGACCTTGCGGAGGCGCTTGCCATCATCGGAAAAGAGAACGACGACCACCGGGCCGCCCGGATGGGATGTCGCATCGACTGCGAATGCCTGTTGGGGGCGCCGGATGGTGAGCAGTCCGACTCCGGCGGCCGCAGCAATCGAGGTGAAGAGAAAGGCCCGGCGTGTCAGGCGCTGTGAGGCAGGATCGTTCGCTGGCTGTGAGTCAAACATCGAGATCGCTCCTTTGCGCCGTGCGTGTGTGGGACGCAGAATCCCCGCAAGGGTTACGCGACAACGAGCACAATGGATGCCAAAAGAAGGCTCAGCTACTTTACCGCCGCCGGTGGCTGGGACGCATCCGGGTGTTCGACGGGATTCTGAGGTGCCACCAGCGCGACCTGTTCGAGGATGCTGATACCGCCGCGGCGCAGCAGATTTGCCACCACTGCGCCGGTCAGACGGGTGGCATCGTACTCCACGCGAATGGTCTTTCCTGGCTGGTCGATCTCAATGCGGCGAATGCCGTAGACCTCCTTGAGATTGCCCAGCGCAAACATCGCCGCCTCAGAGGGCTGCTGCTCATAGCGGAACAAAACATCGACATTTGTCATCGAGCATTCCCCCTGTTGCCGAGTCCAATACGAGTGAGGTGAGGCGGTTAAGCGTCTGCGTTCGGAAGGCACCGATTCGGATGCTCTAGCGGCATCATAGATCATTTTCCGGATGCTGGAGTACGAACCCAGCGCTCTCTGAAGCTAGAGCCGGCGAAGGTATTCGAGAACCTCAGGGCTGGTCCAGTCCTGGGCACCGATGAACTTGCGGCGGATGACTCCGTGCTGGTCGATCACGTAGGTCTCCGGCCAGCGATAGGTGCCGTAGAGATCGGCAGAGCGGTGAGCCGGGTCGTTGATGGTGAGAAGGCTGATTTTGTGCTGGACCAGGTAGTCCCGGTAGGCTTGCTGGTCTACGTCCACACTGACCGCAATGACCTGGACCTGAGGCGATTGTTGCTGCATGGCGGTGAGTGATGGGAGTTCTGCAACGCAGGGGATGCACCAGGTAGCCCAGAAATTGAGCACGACGACCTTACCCCGGTAATCGGCCAGATGGACGCTGTGGTTGCCGTCCGATACTGTGAAGTCAGGGGCCAAGCGGCCCGTCTGCCGGGGGTGGCTGCCACGATCGCAGCCGGCTGCAAGGAGCAGGAGGGCGGTCAAGATGAGACAGGTGCGCTTCACTGAGCCCATCATAACGGTGAAGCCGGGCTCAGGATGGGAATGCAAAGGCTTCCGGACGACCGAGCATGAAGCCAATCCGCCGTGAAGGACATCCATATAAACCAGATACAACGGAAATCCATGATCCTATTGACACGAAAGGCGGAGTTTTCCGCCGCCCACTATTACTGGAATGATGCCTGGAGCGAGGCGGAGAACCAGCGCGTCTTCGGCAAGTGCGCGAATCGCAACGGCCACGGCCACAACTACACCCTGGAGGTGACGGTGGCGGGCGAGGTGAATCCGCAGACTGGCTTCGTGGTTGACCTGAAACAGCTCAAGGACGTGATGCATAGCGAGGTGGTGGATGTGTATGACCATCGCCATCTGAACCTGGAAATTCCGGAATTCCGCGACCGGGTACCGACAGTCGAGAACATCGCGGTGAGCGCATGGGAGCGACTGGAAAACAGGATTCGCGGTGCGAAGCTCGAACGGGTGCGGGTCTATGAGACGCCGGATCTGTACGCGGATTGCTTTGGCCCTGAGGTTTCGCGATGAACGTGACGTTGACCCGTGGCTATCACTTCAGCGCCTCGCACCGGCTGGATTGCGAGGCTTTGAGTCCGCAAGAGAACCGCGATGTCTACGGAAAGTGCAACAACCCTCATGGACACGGGCATAACTACCGGGTCGAGGTTACGGTGCGAGGCTCGATCGATGCCGCGACCGGCATGGTGATGAACATGGCCGATCTGGACGCCCTGGTAGGCGAATCGGTGGTCGAGCGGTTTCATCTGGCGAACCTGAATGCCGATCCGCTCTTCAATCAGGAAGTGCCGACGACGGAGAACCTGTGTCGGGCGGTTTATCGTTTGGTGATGGCGGGGTTACCCCAGGGCAAGCTTGACCGGATTCGGATCGAAGAGACAGAGAACAACTTCTTTGAGTATGCAGGGGAGGCGGCGCGTGGCTAAAGGCAGACGGGTGGAAGCACACGCAGGAGCGACAGTTCAGACGATTCACAACGTCTCGGTGAACCGGATGGAAGCTGACAACGGTGCGGCTGCCAAGGGGTTGGAACGGTACACCACCCAGCAGCTTTATGGAGAGCTGCTGGCGCGCTTCGACGAGGATCCGACCCGCGATGGGCTGTTGAGGACGCCAGAGCGAGTGGAGAAGGCCATGACCTTCCTCACCCAGGGATATCATCAGGATCCGCAGGAGATTCTGCGTTCTGCGCTCTTTGACGTGGATTACGACGAGATGGTGATGGTGAAGGACATTGAGATGTTCTCGCTGTGCGAACATCACTTGCTGCCGTTCTTCGGGAAGGTGCATATCGCCTATATTCCCAAGGGAAAAGTTGTAGGGCTGAGCAAGCTGCCGAGGCTGGTGGATGTGTTTGCGCGGCGGCTGCAAGTGCAGGAGCGCATGACGCGCGAGATTGCGAACGCGTTGCAGGAGGCAATAGCGCCACAGGGCGTTGGCGTGGTCTGCGAGGCGCGGCACCTTTGCATGATGATGCGCGGGGTAGAGAAGCAAAACTCGTCGACGGTGACCTCCGCGATGTCGGGCGTCTTTCTTGAAGACAAGACGCGCGCTGAGTTTCTCTCGCTGGTGCGCGACCACGGGCACAACGCCTTCTAGCAGCCGACCGTTATAGTGGGGGAGTGAACGGCCTGCTGATCCTCGACAAACCGGCGGGCATGACGTCGCACGATGTGGTGGCGCGCACGCGCCGCATCGTGAACGAGCGCTCGATCGGACATCTGGGCACGCTTGATCCCATGGCAACCGGCGTGTTGCCGCTGCTGCTCGGGCGCTATACGCGTCTGGCGCAATTCTTCGGCCGGATGGACAAGTCATACACAGGCAGCATCCGCTTTGGCCAAGCTACAACTACTTATGACGCTGAGGGGGACCCGGTCGGTCCTCCGGTGCCGGTTTTTCTTGACGCGGATGCGGTGAGGGAGCACGCAACGCACTTCAATGGCGAGCTGCTGCAGACCCCGCCTGCATACAGCGCGAAGAAGGTTGGCGGGCGTGCCGCGTATTCACTCGCACGGGCCGGTCGAACAGTGCATCTTGCGCCGGTGCGCATCGTCGTCCACGACTTCGTGATCACCTCTGTCGACGGCGATACGGCCGAGTTTCGCGCGACTGTCTCCGCTGGTGGCTATATCCGGTCTCTGGCGCATGACCTGGGCCAGCGGTTGGGCTGCGGCGCACATCTGGCGTCGCTGCGACGTGTTGCGGCGGGACCATTCTGCGCGGATGCCGCGCTGTCGCTGGAAGAGCTGGCCAAGTTGATGCAATCAGGCGAGCTAGAGCGGCATCTGCCGCACCCGCGGACGCTGTTGCCGGAGCTCCCCGCGACAACAGCGGATGCCCACACGGCCGGTCGCATGAGGAATGGTGCTATGTGCAACCTCGCAGACTTTTCCAATGCACCGCACGTCAAGGTATTCGCGAGCCGCCACGAGCTCATCGGCATTGCCCAGCGTGTTGCGGGCACCTTGTTCCAGCCGACGGTGGTCATAGGCTGAGGTCTACTGTTTATGCAGCAGGGGAAGGACCAGCGGCAGCAGATTGCGCGCTACCTGTCGATTGCCCTGAGCCGTCGCGTGGATGCCGTCGGCCTGCATGCTGCCAGCAGTGCCGTAGACATCCTGAAGCAGGAAGGGGAGCAGGGGCACGTGATATTGCTTAGCCAGCGATTCGTAGATTTCGTTGAACTGACGGATGTAGTCCGCGCCGTAGTTCGGTGGCAGCGTGATACCGCCGAGAACGACGTTTGTTCCCGCGCGCCGCAGGGTGGAGACAATCTGATCGAGATTCTTGCGTGTGTTGTTGATGGGCAGACCGCGAAGACCATCGTTGCCGCCGAAGGCGACGATGACGAGTGCCGGGTTCAGGGCGAGCACATCGTCCACCCTTTCGACGCCGTCCTTCGTTGTGTTGCCGCTGATGCCGGCATTCACCACGCGGTAGTGAAAGCCTTTGGCGTTGAGATCCTGCTCGAGAAAGTCAGGATAACTGTTGCCCGTATCGGTGCCGTAGCCTGCAGTCAGGCTGTCGCCGAAGGCGACGATGACTGGCCAGTCGTCGCGGGCCTGAGCTGTCGGCTGCGGCGATACGGCAGGGGATGTCGGGGCAGCCTCAGGCGCAGGCGCCGGCTTTCCATGACAGCCGGCGATGCCGATGACGAGCATGGCGACAATCGAGAGCCGTCGTCGATGGGAACCGCGAGGGTGCATCACACGTTCAATCTAGCAGCAGATGGCAATCCAGCAGCAGATCGCCGACAGGATGAAGGCACAAGGCGCGAAGGGGCAGCATGATCGAAGTGCGGGGCTTGAAGAAGTCGATTCATAACGGCACAAACCTGGTGGAGATTCTGCGCGGCATCGACCTGACGATTCCCGAAGGCCAGTTTGCCGCGATCATGGGCGCATCGGGCAGCGGAAAGAGCACGCTGCTGGGGCTGCTGGCGGGGCTGGATGCGCCAAGCGAGGGCGAAGTGATCCTGGACGGAACGCCGATCTCGCGCCTGAACGAGGACGAGCTGGCGGAGATTCGCGGAAGGAAACTCGGGTTTGTTTTCCAGTCGTACCAGCTCATCCCCATGCTCACTGCGCTCGAAAATGTGCTGCTGCCGTTTGAGCTGAATGGGTCTTCCACCAGTGGTTTGGGGAATGGACGTGGGCGGGCAACGGAGCTGCTGGAAAGCGTCGGGCTGGCCGATCGTCTGCATCATTATCCGGTGCAGCTCTCCGGCGGAGAGCAGCAGCGCGTGGCGCTGGCCCGCGCCTTCATGCTGGAGCCGCCGATTGTGCTGGCCGATGAGCCCACGGGCAATCTTGACTCGCACAACGGTGAGCACGTGCTGGACCTGCTGCTGAGCCGTCATCGTGAGAGCCGCACTACGCTGGTGATGGTGACGCACGATCCGTTGCTCTCGGAGCGCGCGGAGCGGCGCATTCTGCTGCGGGATGGCCTGGTCATTGAGGACACGCTGGCCACAGAGCCCGTGGCTGCAGCGGAGGCGCAGCTGTGAATGGCGCGACGAACAATGTTACGCGGCGCCCTCTCAGTTGGAATGCCGCTTTTCGCATTGCATGGCGGGAGTTCCAGGCTGCTCCCGCGAAGTTTCTATTTGTCATCGTGTCGGTGGCGATTGGCGTTGCCGCGTTGACGGGCGTGCGCGGCTTTACTGAATCCTTTCAGAAAACGCTAACAGGGCAGGCGCGCACCATCATGGCGGCGGATGTCTCTGCGCGCATGTTTCGCCAGCCATCCGCAAACGAGACGGCCGCGTTGAATGCGCTGCACGGGGTGGAGCGCACCCAGGTGACAGAGATGGTGTCAATGGCTTCCACGCCGTCCGATCCGATTCCCCTGTTGGTCTCGCTGAAGGCGGTCGACCCATCGCAGTACCCCTTCTATGGCGCATACCGACTGCGTCCCGCGGGTACGCTGCGCCAGGAACTGACTCCGCAGACGGTGCTGGTGGGAGAAGACCTGCTGATTCGGCTGCACGCGCAGATTGGCGACTCACTGAAGGTGGGCAACGGCACGTTTCGCATCGCGGGTGTTGTGGAACGCGAGCCAGACCGCATGAACTCTAGCATGGGGATTGGGCCGCGCGTGCTCATCACGCGCCAGGGGCTGGCCCGGAGCGGTCTGCTACAGCCAGGCAGTCGCGCGGGCGAGCGATTTTTGATGCGTCTCGATCCGACGAATTCGGACGTAAAGAGTCTGCACACGCAGGTAGAAAAGATTCTTCCCGAAGCGCAGGTGACGGACTTCCGCGAAGCAAACCCGGCGCTGACCCAGGGGCTGGATCGCGCGAGCAGCATGCTGAGTCTGATCTGTCTGGTCGCGATGGTACTCGGCGCGATCGGTGTAGCGATGTCGATGCGCGCGCATCTGGAGCAGCGGATGGACATTCTGGCAACGATGAAATCCATTGGAGCGCGCTCCTCGGACATTCTGCGTATCTATCTTCTGCAGACGTTGCTCCTTGGACTGGCCGGCGGCCTGGTTGGTGTGGTGGCGGGCTTCGGTGTGGAATGGGCGATCCCGCTGCTAGCCGCGAAGCTGCTGCCGATCGAGCCCACTCTGCGGCTGCCAGTACGTGCGGGCCTTGCGGGCCTCGGTACGGGCATGCTCACGACGCTGCTCTTCTGCCTGCCGCCTTTGCTCGATATCCGTCGGGTGAAGCCGAGCCTGGTGCTACGCCGCCAGGTGGAGACTCAGCCGGAGATCACGCTGACCGAGCGCTGGCAACAGCGCCGCATGCAGTGGATTGCGACTGCCATCATTCTGCTTGCGCTGGCCGGTATTGCGGCAGGGCTTACCAGCTCGCTTACCGTCGCGGCGTGGTTCACCACGGCGTTAGTATCGCTGCTGCTGTTTATCACCCTGCTGGCGCGAACGATGCTGCGGCTATTGCGCACGGCGCTCGCACGCACGCGGCTCAGCCTGCCGTCCGCAGTACGCCATGGATTGTCAAATCTCTATCGGCCCGGAAATCAATCGAATGCCGTGCTCACCGCGTTGGGCGCCGGCATCATGCTGATCCTCACCGTATTTCTCATGCAGAACGCCGTGCTGCGCGAGCTGCAGGAGACGCTGGGCAAGGGCCTGCCGAATATCTTCCTCATCGACATCGCGACGGATGAGCTCGAAGGGGTCTCTTCGTTGATCGCGAAGCAGCCAGGGGTTCATGGCGGCATGGAGCGACTGCCAGTGGTGGCGGGACGGCTGAATGAAGTGAACGGCAAGAGCGGCGATGCACTGAAGCAGGAGAAAGTGCCTCGCCATCTGCTGCAATCGGTGAGCCTCACCTGGTCGGACACAGTCCCGGCGGGCACGAAGCTGCACGCGGGCGCGTGGTGGAAGCCTGGAGATGAAGGCAAGGTCGCGGTCAGCGAAGGTCTGGCCAAACGGATGCACGTGAGTGTCGGCTCGACGATGCTGTTCACGGTGCAGGAGCGGCGCATTCCGGTAACCGTGGCGGCGTTGTATGCGAACGATGGCCAGCATGTCTTCGGCCGCAGCGAGTTCATCTTGTCGCAGCGGTCGCTGGTTCATCTGCCCGTGGTCTGGTACGGCGCTGTGCACGTGGACACGGCGCAAATCCCGCAGATGCAGCGCGCTCTGTTCGCAGACTATCCGACGGTGACGGTCATCAACATTGCCGACCTGCTGGATACCGTGGCCGGGGTTGTGCACCAGGTCACGATCATCGTGCGATTCCTCGCTGCGTTTTCGATTCTCTCGGGATTGGTGATCCTGGCGTCCAGTGTCGCCAGCACTCGCTTCCGCCGCATCCGCGAGGTAGTGGTGTTGAAGACACTGGGGGCGCGTCGCGCGCGTGTGGCTGCAGTCTTCGGCGTGGAGTTTACCGTGCTGGGGCTGCTGGCGGGATGTGTCGGCGTGATCTTCGCCAACCTGCTCACCTTCATCCTGCTGCACCGTCTCGACGTTTCATATCGTCCGCAGTGGCGGGCCGGCATTGCTGCTGCGGCTGGTACGGCGCTGCTAGCTGTCCTTACCGGGTGGCTCACCAGTATCCGCATCCTTGGGCAGCGGCCGCTGGAAGTGCTGCGCGAGGAGTAGCCGTCCCAGTTCGAGTGGGCTGGGTGGCCCATCATTAGCTGGAGGCGGATTCTCGCCTCCGGTCTCGTCATCCCCGCGGTCCGGATTGCGGTCCACTGGCGCCCACATGCGCGCCATGAGCGGTACCAGGAAGAGCACCGCAAACACGGTTGTGACGGTACCGCCCACAACGACGCGCGCCAGCGGCTTTTGCGTCTGCGAACCGATGCCGGAGGCAATGGCCGCGGGCAGCAATCCGAGGCCAGCGGCCATGCAGGCCATGACGATCGGGCGCATCTCGTCGATGGCACCGAGGAAGACGCCGCGCTCGCGTCCGTGATCATGCTGCTGGTGGCGCAACCCGGTCAGGAAGACCACTGTGCACAAGGTGTTGAGGCCGAGCAGGGAAGTGAAACCCACCGCCGCCGAAATGCTGAACGATGTGTGGGTCAGCACCAAAGTAAAGATGCCGCCGATCGCGCCAAACGGGAGTGTCGCGAGCACGATCAGCGCGTCGCGGAAGGATTGGAACAGCAGGTAAAGCAACAGCAACACGATGAGCAGCGAGATGGGTACGATGAACGCGAGTCGGTGCAGCTCCTTCTGCAGGCTGTCGTATTCGCCGGCCCAGGTATAGGTGTAGCCGGAGGGTAGCTTTACCTGGCGAGCGAGGACATCCTTTAGCTCCTCGATGGTGCTCTGCAGATCGCGGCCGCGCACGCTGAACTTGATCGGGATGTAGCGTCGTCCGCCCTCGCGATAGATCATGAAGGCGCCATTATGCAGCGTGACATTGGCTACATTGCCCAGCGGGATCTGATTGCCATCCGGAGTAGGCAGCAGAATTTTTCGGATGGCCTCCGGTGTGTCGCGGAACTGCGGAGTGAAGCGCACGGCGAAATCGAAGCGGCGCTCGCCTTCGATGATCTGCGTGACAGCAGCGCCGCCTACGGCGGCCTGCACTGCGTTATTGATGTCTGCCGCGGCAATGCCGTAGCGCGCGGCCTCTGCGCGATCGATGGAGATGAGCAGGCTGGGTTGGCCGCCAACGTTGAAGACGCCCACGTCCGTCACCCCGCGAACATGCGTCATAAGCTGGTATATTTTGTCCGCCGTCTTGGTGAGCGTGTCGAAGTCGTCGCCAAAGAGTTTGAGGGAATTTTCGCCCTTCACGCCAGACATCGCCTCCTCCACGTTGTCCTGGATGTTCTGGGAGAAGTTGAAATCGATGCCCGGATAACGGTCGAACTTCTTCTGGATCGCCGCGATCAGCTCTTCCTTCTTGCCATGGAACTGCGGCCGCCATTCGTTTGCCGGCTTCAGATCGGCGAGAAATTCGATGTTGTTGAAGGTACTCACGTCCGTACCGTCGTCAGGGCGGCCCATCTGCGACAAACACTGCGTCACTTCAGGAAAGCTGCGGAGCACACTGCGAAGCTGATCGGCGAGATCGGCGGACTGCGGGAATGCCATGTCCTGCTGCATGGTCGCGCGAATCCAGAGATTGCCTTCTTCGAGCGCCGGCATGAATTCACCGCCAATCTGGGTGAAAGCGAATGCTGCCCCCGCGAGCAGGATGGCAGCGACGATCCAGACCAGCAGGGAACTCTTCAACGCGAACTGCAGGGTCTTTTCGTAGAGACGGCGTATGTTGGCAATGAGCCAGGTGTCTTTACCCGAGACATGCTTAGGTGAGGAGAGGAAGCACAGGACCGGTGCAAAGAGAAACGCGTACAGCAACGCGCCGATGAGCGCAAAGCCATAGGCCTGCGACATGGGGGCAAAGATCTTTCCCGGCACTCCCTGCATGGTGAACAGCGGGATAAACGACACGAGAATGATGAGTGTGGCGAAGATGACCGGCCGCGAACCGTCGGCGACGCCGGCCACGATCACGTCCGAGAGGGTCTCTCCCTGGCGGCGGCGGCTTAGCTTGCGATAGACGTTTTCGAGAATGATGATCGATGCATCTACCAGAATGCCGAAGTCGATGGCACCTATGGAGATGAGATTGGCCGAGCTGCCCTCCAACACCATCAGGCTGAAGGCAAAGAGCAGGGCGAACGGGATAGTGAGCGCTGCAATAGTGGTGATGCGCACATCGCCGAGCGTGACGTAGAGCACGATTGTCACCAGGATCATGCCCATCAGCACAATGTGCTGCACGGTATCGGTCGTACGGTTCACCAGCCTGCTGCGGTTGTAGATGGTCTTGATCTGCATGCCGGGCGGCAGCAGGTTGCCGGAATTGAGCTCGTTGATCTTCTTGCTGAGCGCCTTCAGCGCTGGCAGTGACTGCTCACCTTTTTGCAGCAGCACGATGCCTTGGACGATGTCCGGGTTTTCGTTGAAGCCGACCTTGCCCAGCCGCGGCAGATGGCCTTCCTTTACGGTTGCCACATCGCGCAGCAGAACCGGCGTTCCGTTGTGCTCGGCCACGACGATGTTATTCATGTCCGCTAAGGACTTCAGCAGACCGATGCCGCGCACGTTTACGCTTTGGCTGCCCATCGTCAGGTAATTGCCACCCGCGTTGGCGTTGCTGTTCTGAATGGCGGTGACTACCTGCGTCGTGGTGACACCCATGGCCAGGAGCCGATTGGGATCGATCTCGGCCTGGTACTGTCGCGTGGTCCCACCGAAGGTGGCGACATCGATGATGCCGGGAACAGACTTGATCTGGCGGACAACGAACCAGTCCTGCTCCGCCTTCAGCTCATTCAGGCTGTAGCCGGGGCCGATGAGCTGATAGCGATAGATTTCACCGACAGGCGACTCGGGGGATAGCTGCGGTTGCAGGTTATTCGGCAGCGTGAGTGACTGCAGGCGGTTGAGCGCCTCCTGCCGATCGACGAAGTAGGACGAATTGAAATCGAAATAGAGCTTTACGTCGCTGAGGCCGAAGATGCTGATGGAGCGGATTTCGGTGAGCTTGGGCGTGCCGTTCAGCACTGTCTCGACCGGAATCGTGACCTGTTGCTCTATCTCCTCCGCCGACCACGCCGGGTTCTGGGTGATGAATTCGACCATCGGCGGCGACGGATCGGGATAGGCCTCGATATCGAGCTGGGAAAAAGCAAACCCGCCGGCCACCAGCGCCACGAGGAAGAGAATCAGGACGATGGTGCGGTACTGCAGCAGCGCGCGCGTGAGTCCCTGCATGGCTACTCCGACCCCGACCCGCGCAGCAGTTCGGCACCGGTGCTGACCACGTGATCTCCCTCGTTGAGGCCGCCGGTGATCTCCACGCTGGTATCGTGCGCCTCACCTACGCGCACGTTGCGGCGAACGTATTTGTTCTCGCCGGTTTGCACATAGACGTAGGTGCTTACGCCATCGCGGATGAGAGCGGTAGCGGGAATCACGATAGCCTTGCGGCTTTGGTTCGTCACCGCTACAGATGCGTACATCTGCGGCTTCAGCCGATGATGTGGGTTGGGCAGCACGACCCGCACTTTCAGCGTGAGGCTCTGCGGATCCACCGCGTCCGAGATGTTGTCGACGATGCCGTGGTAGACGGTATCGGGATAGCCGTTGACGCGTACCTCGGCCGGCTGACCGCGCCGGACCTCTTGAACGTCGCGCGGATAGAGGTCGGCGACGACCCATACATCGCTGATGTTTGCGATGGTCGCGATGGGGGTCGCGTTATCGAGGGAGCGCTGGAGCTCGCCGTTGGCGGTGCTCACGTCCAACACGACTCCCGGGATGGGAGAGCGAATCGCAACCAGGTCCGTCGTGTCCGTTTCCTTGTATCCCAGGATGTGCAGGGTCTGCAGGGCACGGGAGAGCTCGGCGTGGGCGGCCTGATCCACGGCATTGAGATCGTCGAAGTCTTTTTGCGCCATCACCTCGTGCTGCAACAGATCGCGGGCGCGATTTAACTGCACATCGGCGCGTGCTGCCTCGATCTTCGCCTTCTCGTAGTCTGACCTTGCTTGTTGCAGGTCGGTGCTCTGCAGCATGGCGACCACCTGCCCCTTCGCGACTTCCTGACCGGGCAGCACCTTGAGGGCGAGAACACGTCCGCTGATCGGAGGGTAGATGTGCACCACGGTCGTCGGGTTCGCCTGGATGCGTGCAGCGAGGGTGAGCGCATCGTGCACCGGCTCGACGTGCGCAACCACGGTGTCGAAGACACGGTATTGGGGAGCCGGCGTGTCGGATGCGTCGGCAGGTTTGTGGCTCTCGCAACCGCTGAAAAACAGGAGCGCTGAGACACATGAGACACAGACGAGAAGAGGGCAGATTCGAAAAGGTCTCATGGGACGATCTCCGTGGCGGCAGCAAAGCTGACCTGATGCAGGCTGAGCCACACCTGCATGTTCGCGTTCAGCGCGTCCAGGTTCACCTGGCGGTAGTCGTGCAATGCATCCAGATAATCGAGCAGCGTAGCGCCCCCGTGGCGATAGCTGTACTCGAGGTTGTCGCGCACCTCGTGCGCCTCTTGCAGGTAGTGGCCGTTGTAGCGCCGAGCCAGTGAGAGCGCATCTTCATAGCCAGCCCAGGCCTGGTCCACATCGGAGACCACCTGGTTGCGCGCGGCGGTCTCCGCAAAGCGGCTGGACTGCGCCTCGTATTTCGTGCGTGCTTTCTCACCCTGATTGCGATCGAAGATGCGCAGCGGAATGCCGATCTGGAAGCCGGCCGAATTCGCCGTGCCGGCGCGATCGTATTCGCCTTCGATGGTGGGGTCGGTCGTCCCCTCGGCATAGGCCAGCTTCACATTCGCATCGGCCACTCGGACCGATTGCTGCGCGGCCACGTAGTCGGGGCGCGCCTGCAAGGCCTTTTGCTCGGTATCGGGCAGCGTTGCGGTAATCGCCGGCGGCTCGAGTGAGCCGGTGATGTCGAAGTCCGCGCGAGGCCGGTCGTAGCCGAGCAAGGTCTGCAACTGCTCCGAGGCCTGGATGAGATTGGTATGCGCATTGTCGTAGTCGGATTCGAACTGCGCCAGTTGCAGGTCGAGGCGCTTGAAGTCGGTGGCGCTCATGTCTCCGACGCGTAGCCGCTCGCGGCTCAGATCGAGTGTCTTGTGATAGTCATCCAGGTTTTGCTTTGCCAGATCGAATGCGCCCTTGGCACCCAGCATCTGGGTGAAGGCGGTTTTGACGGCAAGCACCACCTGCCGTTCCTGGTCGGCGTACTGGCTGCGCGTGACGTCGGTAGTGGAGCGAGCGATGTCCAGCCGCCAGCGACGCTTTTGCCCGCGCTCGAAGAGCCGGGAGACCTGCCCGGAGTAGAAATACGGGTTGTTCGAGTTGGCCGCCAGCGACACATCCGAGCCGGCGAGATTGAAGTTAGGATTGACGCGTAGCCCGGCCGTGGTCTCCGACTGTTTGGTGGCAGTCACGTGCGCCTGTGTTGAAAGCAGAGAAGGGTTCTGTATACGGGCAAGATCGACCGCCTGTCGCATAGAGAGCGGAGCAGGCGTCTGCGCACGGCAGGTACTTCCGATTAGCAGCAGCAAGGCGAAGGTCCCGCGTCCTGCCAGGGAGAGAGCTCCGTACGCCCGCCGTTTGGCGGGTGGGGAACTCGGTTGCGCTTTGAACAAATGCACCTCTACAAACGACCACTGCCGCACGGTGTTGCTCGCGGATTGGGGACGTCGTGATGTCAAAAGTGTCGACAGCCGGCGCGACGCAGCATGGTCGCGCTGACTGCAAGTGGGCTAGAGCGCCACAGGCGGGGGGCGCGACTCGACCGGCATCCGCGCTCCGGCGAGTTGGATGGCCAACTTCGCATCCTGCTCGACAGGACGACTGGGTCCGCTGTGCAACGTGATAGCCACAGCATCCATCCACGCCATGGTGGAGGGCGGAAGAGCTGGTGTGGGCTGGGAGCCATCCAGGGGATCGTGCAGGCGGAGCGCCCGTTCGGCATCACGCGGAGCCGTGCACATGGCAATGTCGTCAGTCACCGAGATCACCGGGAAGAGCAGGATTAGCAGCATCAGAATTGCTGTGAACTGCAAATGTCGCGACGGTAGAAGGCCGTCTGGTTTGCATGTACGGGTGCGCCACGCGTGCGCCGACCATGTCGTGATCAGCGACAGCCCCAGAACCAGCCACACGCAATTGAGAAGAATCTCCACGCCTCTCGCGATTGTAATCGAAGCTGGCTCGCGGGCCAGTTCAGAAAGCCTCAACAACCTGTAACAAAAGGGTTAGCAGAGACGTAGGATTGACCGCGGACGTTGCTGCACTTATCATCATGAAGGCATGTCGGCCGGCGTGCTCCAACCTGCATTGCCCCCTCGTTCAATGGTAGGACAGCTGCCTCTGGAGCAGCCTATCGGGGTTCGAATCCCTGGGGGGCAACCAAACAAAGCAAATGACTTACCATTCCTCCATCTCTCTCAAATTCTGTTGTCGTAACATTTTGTCGTAACTTTTGCTTCGGCTATTCCGCGGACCGCGTGGCGTATCCAAGGACAACCAGGAGCAATGCCGCAATCCGAATTGCGGTTGTTGCGCGATAGATGACAGGAGCGCCTGGCGCTTCGGGCGAATCGTGTGCGTTTGACCGAGCGCTGGTCCTGTAGCAAAAAAGCGCGCATGAATTATGGGAAACGGAACCAGATTACCTCGAGGTCTTCGCCGGGACCCCCAAGTCTCCACACATCTGCTTTAGCTGGCGGGATGAGCGTGTCCGCTCATCCCTTGTGTGAGCGAGGCCATCTCCTCCGGGATGACAGCTCCCGGAAAGACCGCTTCCATTTCCTGTCGGAGGATGCCGGCCCGCGCTCGGCCGCTCCCGGCAGGGCGATCCACTTCCCGTCAATGTGCAGGGCGTTCTCTCGCTAGTTGATGTCGATGGAGACACTGGCGGCTTCCAATGCATTCCCGAGCTCTTCCGCACTCTCGAAGACTGGAAGAAGCGTCAACCGGAGGGTAGAGACGGCTTCAGGCCGGACCTCGAAGATATGGAGGTGTACCCGGTGCCGATGAAGGCCGGCGGCCTCCTGATTTTCAATAGCCTTCTCGCCCACGGAATACGCCCCAACACCTCCGAAAACAAAGTCCGTATGGCACAATACATCGCTATGACGCCCGCTGCGGAAGAGAATCAGGAGCTTCGCGAGCGCCGTGTGGAATCTTGGAAGGAGCGCCGCGCTCCAGAGGGATTCGCATTCCCCCGAGATCCGCGCGAATGGGAACGTACGAGATACGAGACCGCCGTGCTGACGCCGCTGGGAAGAAAGCTGCTCCGCTTAGACTCATGGAATGCAAACTAAGTGGTCAATGCGTATTGGCACAATGAACTTGGTTCAATGTTGAGGAGAGTGAATGATCGATGAAGTTGGCGGCGGACGCCTGCGATGGGGCCTGCTCGCAGCAGGAAAAATTGCGGATGAATTTGCGGAGGGCATTAGGAATTCAAAAATGGGCAGGGTGAGAGCGGTAGCGGCGCGCGACCTAGCGAGAGCAGAGGCATTCGCCGCAAAACACCAGATTCCAGCTTTCTATGGAAGCTACGAGGAATTGCTTGCGGATCCGTCTGTAGATATTGCGTATATCTCGACGCCGCATGCATTCCACGCCGAGTGGGCGATTAAGTCGGCGAACGCAGGGAAACACATCCTCGTAGAGAAGCCGATCACCATGAGCCATTCTCAGGCCGAGGCGGTCTTTGAGGCCGCGCGGCAGAACAATGTCTTCGCGATGGAGGCATATATGCATCGCATCCATCCGCAAATTGAGCGGCTCACGCAACTGATTCGTGAGGGCAGCATCGGCGCCGTGAGGGCGATTGATGTCAACTTCAACTTTGACGTGCCAGCGGCCCACACCGGAAGACTCGTGGATGCGGAGCTGGCCGGCGGTGGCATCCTTGATGTTGGCGGGTATTGCGTCTCAACCGCGCGCACGGTTGTCGAAGCCGCACTCGGTCTCGACATTGCCGAGCCAGTCGAAGTAAAAGCGATCGCGCACATCGGCAGCGATTCGCATGTAGATGAATACTCAACCGCAGTCATGCGCTTTCCAGGCGATATCGTGGCGACGCTCTCCTGCGGGATTCGCCTTAACAAGGACGGCGCCATTCGCGTCTACGGCACTGAGGGTCGCATCACCATTCCTGATCCGCCGTGGGTGTGGAAGATGCGCGGCGCTGGCGATTCCGAAATTATCGTGAAGCGTTACGGGGAAGGTTCTGAGACGATCACCGTCCGCGCAGCTAAAGCCCTCTTCACTGCCGAGGCCGATTATGTCGCGTCGTATATTGCCGACCGGCAGGCGCCGCTCGTTTCGTGGGCGAGTAGCCTCGCGACCATGCGCACCCTTGATCGATGGCGTCAGGAAGTTGGCCTCGTCTACAGCCGCGATACCGAAGAAGGAGCGCAGACTCTTCCGGCGGGAAAAGGCAAAGCTGCGTTGCGACCATCGATCGCTTCCGCTCTCTTTCAACCGCTCGACAAACAAGTTTCACGACTGGTGCTCGGCACCGATGCGGCGCGCGATCCCGAGTCAGTGATGGTGCTGTGGGACCACTACATCTCGATTGGCGGCAATACTTTTGATTGTGCGTGGATCTACGACCAGGGCAAAGCGGAAGCGCGCCTCGGCTGGTGGATTGCGAAGAACGGCATTCGGAAGGACGTTATTCTCTTGGACAAAGGCGCGCACAGCTCGATCCCGTCCTGGCCGCTGACCCTTTATACCGAGTGCACGCCTGAGGCGCTGAACCGCCAGCACCAGGAAAGCCTCGAGCGTCTGCGCACCGATTACATCGACATCTACATGTTGCACCGCGACAATCCAGCCGTTCCAGTTGGCGAAATCATCGATGTGCTGAACCAACACAAGAGCAAAGGGACAATGCGTTCTTTCGGCGTTTCGAACTGGCCGATCTCAAGGATCGACGAGGCGAATGCCTTCGCTGCGAGGAACGGTCTCGAAGGTCTTTCGTCGGTCAGCAACCAAATGAGTCTGGCGCAGATGGGGAACCCGGTCTATCCCGATGCAGTCTCGTTCGGCAATGTAGATGGGCAAGCATGGCTGTCGCGAAAGCAGATCCCGCTTTTTCCCTGGTCCAGCCAGGCGCGCGGTTTCTTTTTGGATCAGCAGGACTCAGCGTACAGGCCGAAAGACTTTGCCGACCGCCAGGCCGGCGATATTGCACGGCACTGGGCGAGCCCGGCAAACTTCGCGCGGAAAGAGCGAGCTGGCGAACTTGGGATGAAGATGGGAACTTCCGCGATGGGAATTGCCCTCGCCTGGGTACTTCACCAACCGTTCCCAACCTTCCCGTTGATCGGCCCCCGTTCAATCGCTGAGTTGAATGATTCAGCCTTTGCGAGCGCTACCCGTCTGACCATCGAGCAGTTGAAGTGGCTCCACGGCGAAGCATAGCAAGTGTGCCAACAGCAAGATTTTCGCGATGTTGCTCGCAACCCTTAGCCACTCTAGTCTGCACGCCCACTATACGATTTGCCGCCATCGAACATGTGAATTGGCATCCAGTCTTCGGTGTCCCCAATCCATTTATTAGAATCAGAAAGGCAAGAAGTGTGCCAACAATTTTTAATGTCCACCTGCACCGTTCGGACATATGGCTAATCCTGCCTTGTTCGATGCCTGAATCGAAAGTTCAACCCAACTAACTCACATGGATGATCGGGCGACGCTCCGGGTCTGCAATTGCCCGACGGATGACCTCATGGGATAGTGGTGCCGTGTCCCCTTCTCCAAAAAAGATATAACGGAAAAGGTTGGCGACCGGATTACCCTCCGTCCAATGGAAGTACGCATGCGGAACATTCCCGGTGCGTCTCCCGAGTTCGATTAGCAGAGCCGCGATTGAGTTGGCGACAACGGGACTGGAAGCAAACAGAACACGATGTCTTCCATCCATGCGCCCCTGCACCAAAAGTGTGTCTTTGAACTCCGAAGTGTCGCTGCGGTATACTTCAAAAAAATAGAGCAGTTCTTCTGGGCTCAAATTATGCAGTACACGCACCCGCGCATCGGCTTCGTCACACGATTTACTGCTTTCTCTTTCCGGTTTGCGAGGCACAAGCCTTATGATTTGGTCTGGGTCTTCGGCAAGAAGGGACAGTGCCATTTTGTCAAATTGAATGCCCGTGATCCGCAGCTCGGTGGAACGTATCGCTCTGGAAACAAGCGATAGTATGACAATCGCCGCGATAAAGAAGGAGGAAATCCTGATGCCCTCCGGCCGTTCTCCGATATTCAGAACGGTCGTGTAGACGAAAATGAGTGCAACCAACAGAAAGGGCCATCGTAACCATTGCTTCCATACCGCGACCGTTACCGCGAATGAAGCAGAGCTAATAAGAACCAGAACTCCAGTTGCGTAGGCTCCTCCTTGCGCGTCCACATCGGCGCGAAAAAGAAGCGTGACGGTGACTGCAACAGAGGTAAAGACCAGCACCAACGGGCGGGACGCGCTTGCCCACTCTGGAGCCATACCGAAGCGCGGTAGATAGCGCGGAATCAGATTAAGTAGTCCCGCCATTGCAGAAGCTCCTGCAAATGCCAGTATCAAAATCGTGCTCAGATCGTAGATCGTACCGAAGCCATCCCCCAAATGTTGATGAGCAAGAAATGCCATGGCCCGCCCGTTTGCGAGTCCACCATGCTGGAAAGCAGAGGCAGGAATCAGCAGAGTCGTTACAACGCTCGTTCCAATCAGAAAAAGACTCATCACTACAGCGGCCGTAGTCAGTAGCTTCTTGGCATTGTTAACGCGGTCCTCAAGATTCTCGCCTTGGATGAGTGGTATGACCGCCACTCCTGTTTCAAAACCCGACAGTCCCAACGCCAGCTTCGGAAACAAGAGAAGAGAAATACCGAGAATGGCCAGGGGATCACTATGTTGCCGAAAAATCGTGTGACTCCACGCAGAGAAAAGATGCGGATGCTGCACCAGATCCCACAACGCAACCGATGTGACGATCGCATTAAGCCCCAGATATGCTCCAACCAGGACAACTGCAATGTTGATGGCGTCCTTGAAGCCCTTCAAAAAAACAGAACCAAGCAATGCAAGCAAAAATAGGGTAGTTCCCATCTGACTTCGCATCCAGCTAGGGGTAAAAGGATTATGGATGAGATGAGTAGCCGCATCAGCCGCCGACAACGTCATCGTGATCACGAAATCTGTAGTCGCGAAGCCAAGGAGGATAAGGACTAATGTCTTTCCCTTCCATCGTGGGAATAGATTTTCGAGCATTGCGATGCTGCCCTGTCCATTAGGGCTGGCGGCGGCAACTCGCTTGTAAACGGGAAGAGCACCAAATAGTGTTACTAACGCTAAAACCAGTGTTGCAAAGGGCGATAGAACACCCGCGGCCAGGAAAGCGATACCGGGCTGGTAGCCGAGTGTCGAAAAATAATCCACTCCCGTGAGGCACATCACACGCCACCACGGATACTCTGATTCCGGTTTGCTCTGCACGCTGGATGGAAGGATAAGATCTGACAGCATCCATCGCTTGAGATTCTTGAGATTCAAGTAAGTATTCCGCATCGTAGCCAAAGTTAAAGAATCAGCGTGTGTCTGCTAATGATCAATTTTCGGGCGTCGCGATTATCAGGCCAAGACTAACATTCATCATAGGTCCATGTGGACTTCTCCCCTGGGAAAGACGAGTCTGGATCTGGCGTTTTTTGACTTTTTCTTGGACCAGACATACCAATCGCAATACCTTGATTGCGGATCACGCTCTTCAATTTTAAGATCGGCGACAAACCGACCCGAGCCGTGAAAATGCGATAGCAGTCGGGTGGATGAGCATGTTGTTCTGTAGTCGCCACCTGAGGTACGGCTGGCACTTATCAGTCAGCATCCGCCGTCGGGCATAACCGGTCTGGATCTGGTCGAGTTCTGGTGACTGTAACGTACTGTCTCCTCAGATCGGCGAACCGGGCGAGGTTACCTTCGGGGCTCAGTACGATGCTGGCTCATATTTTTTTGTGATATGCCCTGTTACACTTTTACGGCGATTCACCTTTTTTGAAAACTTCCAAGAAAAGAGCAAGCGGTAGATAAGCATCTATGCAGCTTTGTCGAGTTGTCCAGCCATTGTTTGGCTTTGTCCTGCTTCTTTGTTCTCTGCCTATATTCGCGCAAGGGTCTGAACCGCGACTAGGAAAGGGCATTACCGACACTGCTCGGGCAGTGCTTTCGCAGTCACGCACTCCACGAGTGCGTGACGCGCAGGATCTGGGCCCAGTTTCGGCGAACATGGCTGTACCCGGTATTACGCTGGTGCTTCGGCGCTCAGCTGCACAGGAAGCGGCGCTGAAGGCTCTGCTCGCTGCACAACAAAATCAGCCTCACCGCTCTATCACCGCTGGCTCGCCCCAGAGAGCTTCGCCACTCGCTTCGGTGCCCCCGATGACGACATCGCAGCTGCCGAGAGTTGGTTGGTGTCGCACGGTTTTCACATCGACAATGTGGCGCGCAGCCGCGACCGCATCACTTTTTCTGGAAATGCTCTACAGGTCCAGACGGCCTTCGGTGTGGAGCTTCATCATTATCGGGCAGAAGGCGAATTGCACTTTGCACCGGCGTCTGACCTGACGCTGCCTGCAGAACTCGCTTCCGTAACGGTCGCCGTACTGCACCTCTCCGATTTTCGGCCTAAACCGAACGTCAAAGCGATGGCCGGCGCCCGCCCGGATTTCACCTCGTTCCCGGCGCAGGCGCACTATCTTGGTCCTAACGACGTCCGCACGATGTATGACGTCAACCCCAACTACTATGGCACTGGTCAAGGGTTAGCCGTCGTTGGCCAATCCTTCGTAAACACATCCATACAATCCTCGAGCGTCTACACCTTTCAGCAAGTGACTCAGTACACCCCAATTACGGGTGTTTTGGTGCCAGGCTCCGGGGTAGAAGCTATCTCGCCGGGGGACCAGAGCGAGTCGGAGATTGACCTCGAATACGCTTCCGGCATCGCTCAGAATGCGAACATATTCCTGGTCTATGTCGGCGCCAATCAGAACTACAGTGTCATGGATGCACTGACCTTCGCTATTACCCAGAGAATCGCTTCCGTTGTCAGTATTAGCTACGGCACTTGCGAAACGCTGCTAGCCCCAAGTGAACTCGACCAGTACAACGCTCTCTTTGAAGAGGCTTCGGCACAAGGTCAGACCCTGGTCGCCGCTGCAGGGGACAGCGGATCTACAGCTTGTGCGCCATATTCCGCCGCCCAAGGAGTCACTCCGGTTGAGCAGCAGGAACTATCGGTAGATTTTCCGGCAAGCAGCCCGAATGTCACAGCGGTTGGTGGCACGCAGATGGCGGCCGGAACCTTCACCGCGGGAAACAGCCCGTACTGGCCAAGCGCCGGCACCTACGATGCTACACACTCACTACTGTCCTATGCTCCCGAGATTGTTTGGAACGAGGGTTCGGTCGCGAATGGCATTACTGCAGGCGGCGGAGGCACCAGCAGTTATTTTCCTCGGCCTCCGTGGCAGAGCGCTTATCCGGGCATGCCGGCAGGAACCAATCGGCTGCTGCCTGATATCGCCCTGCAGTCTTCCATCGCCAGCCCCGGCTTCCTTCTGTGCACTAGCGACCCCTCGATGCTCAACGCAGAGGGTCAGACGTCAAGTTGCGTCGAGGGGCTGTTGGGAAACAACAACAAGTACACGTTAGCGGGCGGCACAAGCTTCGCTGCGCCGATCTTCGCGGGATTTGTAGCACTTCTGAATCAGGCTGAATATGCGAACGGGCAGGGAAACATCAACCCCGAGCTGTACACCTTGGCGACAAGTTCCGGCGCAATATTCCACGACATCACCTCTGGAACAATCGCCTGTGCGGCCGGCGCGGCCAATTGTGGGAGCGCCGGTGAGTTGGCCTACGCAGCGACGGCGGGTTATGACGAGGCGACAGGCTTGGGGAGCATCGATGCAAACGCGCTGATGACGGCGTGGCCCGTGACTAGCGCCGCCGGTCTCGAGCCCACGTCGATATTTTTCAATACGAGCGCGACAACTGCTACAACCGGTGAGACTATTCCGATCCAGGTCATTGTGTCCTCTGCTTTGGGAGCGCCCAACGGCACCGCCCCTACCGGCGGCGTTTCTGTCTCGGTAGATGGCACAGTCGTGGATTCATTTCTCGCGTTCTCGGAACCTTTTCCAGGCCTACCCACAAATTGGTGCCGAGTACGACTTCGTTGCTCCGGCAACCGCTGGTTCTCATCTGATTGCCTTTACCTATCCCGGTGATACTACGCATGGGCCGTCCTCTGCGATGTACTCGGTGATGGTGGGCAACGTGGTTGCGAGCGGAGGCATAAGCTTAACGGCCGGGAACTTAACGATAGCGAATGGTAGTACGGGAAGCACGCAGATTACAGTAACTCCAAGTGGCGGCTACAACGGCAGGATTGTCTGGTCTCTGAGCGTCACTGGCTCCAGCAACACCTCCAGCAGCTTGACCGCCTGTTACGCTATCGATCCTTTACTGGTAAACAGCATAAGCACGACGAATCTCACGATCGGTATCGGCACGGCCTGCGAGTCTCCCCAGCCTGCCGGCCGCGCAGCCCTCCGCACGCTGACTCAGCGCGCTCTTCCGAACGGCAAGACCCGGGCTAACTGGCGCAGCACTCCGATTACCGGTGCAGGCGGGGCAAACAACACGGGCACATCTATACCAACACCCAGCGCAACTACCTATAGCCTTGCTTTGACAGGCACCGATTCCGTCAACCAGTCGATTGTTGGGTCAACGACCTTCATCCTCACAGTGCATTAACTCTGTTTCTGGAGTGCATTCCTTTCATTCGTTCGGATTGAAGTCGCCAATTCGAGTCTGGGCCAACTCCTGTTGCTAAATCGCCATTGCGCTCATCCACCCTAATCTGCCCATTCTGGCCGTATCACCGCCTATACGGACATAACCGAAAACGAGTAACGGAGGGGTGGCCGACAATCTTCTCGGAACGCAAGAATGACCGGACTCAGCTCAATGAGCGCGTTGCCCTGTTGTCACGATTCCAGGACAACTGGATGAGACTCTTTAACTTTGGCCGACGTCTCAGTTACAAATCGTGCTCATCCTCGCAGGCGACACTTAGCGGTTGGGAGGAGAAGGATTGCCCCATTACCTGAAACAGCGCGACTGCGCCGAGATAGTGAGAGGCAGCGAGTGCGCCCAGGAATTGGCCGGCAACTCCCGGCGGAAGCGGTATCGGGATGAAATGGAGAAAGACATTCAAACCGACAACAAAAAAAAAACAACAGTGCGAATGCACACGCGAATGGTGGACGAAGCGTAGTTGCGCCGCTCCAATTCCTCAAGCATGATCTGGCGTAGATGGGTCACAGAGAATCCTCCTCTGCGACACAAGCTAGCTCAGATCACCTCGGCTGTTGGCTCAGCAACACGCGAATGCGTCCGCCGCATAGCGGCTTCGTTCAAGTCGGCTTTCGTCAGTAATGGCCCGATCGCTTCCGCCGAGCCCGTTTCCCATTAACGATGCGACGCGTTTACATGGTCACCGGGCAAGAACACGACGCGACGGTTTCCATCTTCTAAGGCTCGGAGTAAAAGTTCAAATGGCTGGCAGCTCGGCGGCAGGGGAGAAGCTATATCGCGCGATATGCCACTTCCCATCGCTGGTCTCTCGAAGAAGGAAGGTAGATGGAGAGCCCACTCCGGTTCTGGTCGGTGTGAACGTGCCTGCTGAGTCGGTATGAACGTAGGCCCACTCGGGTGACATCTCCACCAGTTCCTGAATTCTCGTTTGCACCTGAAAGCGGATATGCAGGAAGGTGTTTTCGTAATTCTTGCGAACAGCTTCGATACCGGTCACCGTGGGCTGAAGAAACGGCAGCATCACGGGATCTTTCGTATAGAGCTCAAGCACGGGATCGACGTTGCTGTCATTCAACGCTCTGAAGTATTCAAAGATTGTTGCCTCTAGAGCAGTTCTTTCTGAAGCATTTGAAATGATCACTTCGACGCCCTTCCTGCTTTAGGTTGTAGTTTGGGTCTGTCATATTCAGGCATTTCCCTGTTCGCTACTTTCCCAAGGAGCATGCTCGGCGATGGTTCGCCCCCAAAGGAGAGGAGCAGGATCAGGACTGAAGCAGCAGATTACGGACCACCAGTGGCTCCCCGAACTGCTGCGGCCGTCCTGCAGCGAGT
>DASXGY010000212.1:0-4058 GCA_036488835.1 Acidobacteriaceae bacterium | reverse complement strand
GGGAGCGGATTCTGCCACGGTACGCGGGCGCACACTCCAGCCGGAGACGGCGGCGCTCATTGCCCACTTTCGCAATGCGATGCAGGATTCGCCGGCGGCGGCACTGGCCTCGCTCTACAGCTACGAATCACGCGTGCCCGCTATCGCGCGTACCAAGGCCGAAGGACTGAAGCAGCACTACGGCGCCGACAAGGACACGGCCCGCTACTTCACCCTGCATCAGACTGCCGACGTGCACCACGCGAGGGTCTGGCGCATCGCGATGGAGGCCGAACTGAACGCGCACCCGCAAGACGCGGACGCCGCACTAGACGCCGCCGAAGCGACCGCAGCCGCACTGTGGAACACGCTCAGCGGCATCGAGCGTGAGCGCCAGCAGGCCCGCACCAGCGCCGCCTGATCGCAGAGTATGGGCGGCCACGTTTCGCCGTGGGCCGCTCACTTCGCCTGTACGATTCCGGCACATTCGCTTCCTCCCTTGATGTAGACTGCGGCCACCTGCCCCCCGCACCCTGACGCTCACGCCTGCCGGTGCGCCGCTCTGCCTTATGTCCACAGACGATCCTCAACCGCGCCTGCTGCTCACCGATGCCGATGGCACCCGCGCGTATCCGCTGCTGTACTTCCCCTTCAGCATCGGGCGCAGCGGCGAAAGCGATCTGTGCATGCCCCACGCACAGGTCTCGCGCCATCATGCCTCTATCGAATCGGAGCCGGATGGCCTTTATCTCCGCGATCAGGGCAGCCGTCATGGCACACTGCGCAACGGAGAGCGAATCGAGCGAGTGCGGCTCCGCTCCGGCGATCGCATCGCGCTGGGCCAGTCCAGCGTGACGCTGGTCTTTCTCGATGGGCCGGCACAGGAGGACACGTCTGCACGCGCACACCAGACGGCTACCGGTGCGCGCGAACTGTTGGAGCGCGTTTCAAGCCAGGTCATCGGATCCGACCTGGAAAAGCTCTCGCTCTTTCTGGAGGCGGCGCAGCGCTTCAACGGCACCCAGGTGCTGGATGATGTGCTCAGCACCATGATCGAGTACGCGCTGCGTCTGACCTGCGCGGAGCGTGGCTTTGTCTTTCTGGGCGACGATGCGGCGTCTCTCCGGCTCCGCACTGGCCGCGCCAGCGACGGCTCCGCGCTGCTGGATGACTCGAAGATCTCCCGGTCCATTGTGCGCGACGCCGCGCATTCCGGCCTCGATTACATTCTGGGCGATGCGACCGGCGAGGGCGCCGCCATTGGCCGGGAAAGCATCATCGCGCACGATCTACGCAGTGTGATTGCCATCCCCCTGCGCCGCCGCAGCAACGGCACGCTGCTCGGCCTGCTCTACCTGGACAGCCGCCTGCAGTCCTGCAATCTCAGCAGCGTTAGCCGGGAGATCCTGCGCGCCATCGCGACCGAAGCCGCGACGCTGGTGGAAAACGCACGCATGCTGGAGGCGGAGCAAGCGGCCGCCCTGATGCGCAAGGAGATGGACATCGCCGCAGCAATTCAGCAGCGCATCATCTCCAGCACGCTGCCCGCCGTGCCGGGCTTTGCGTTGCGCGCCCGCTCACTGCCCTGTACCGAGGTCGGCGGCGATTTCTACGATGTCATTAGCACGGAGGATGGCTGCGTCGCTATCGTCGCGGACGTTTCCGGCAAAGGGATGTCGGCGGCGCTGCTCGCCTCCATCGTGCACGGCATGATGTACGCACAGATCAACAGCGGCGTCTCACTGGTCGATGCCATCAGCGCCGTGCATGCATTCCTCTGCGCTCGCGTCTCGGGCACGAAGTACGTCACCATGGTCGCGCTCCGCTGCCGGCGGGACGGATCGGCTGAGTTGGTCAACGGCGGCCACGTTCCGCCGCTTCTGGTCGAACTGAGCGGTCGCGTCAGCTCCATCGAAGAAGGAGACATGCCGGTGGGCATGCTGCCCGAGGCCAGCTTTCATGCCATCCCCCTCAGCCTCCCGGCGGGTGGCCGCATCGTGTTGTTGAGCGACGGCGTCAGCGAATCGGAAAACCCTGCAGGAGAACAGTTTGCAGTGCCATACTTCGAGCAGTGCCTCACCGAGGAAGACCCCATCGCCGCCCTCTTTACCGCGGTAGAACGCTTCAGCGAGGGCGTTCCTCAGGCCGACGATCGCACCATGCTCACCATCGATCGGCTGGTCTGAGGTACGGAGGGGCCCGGATGAAATTGCTGCTCAAATTCGACCTGATTCTCGTCACCCTCGCAGCCCTTGGGCTCATCGTGGTCGCATTCGTTGCGCACAACTTTCTGCAGGAGAATGCCCGCGCTCAGGTTCTACAGCAGGCCGAGCTCATGATGGAGAGCGCGAGTTCGGTTCGCCGTTACACCTCGGACGAACTCAAACCGCTGCTGATGGGCAATCCAAAATATCAGCAGGAGTTTTTACCGCAGATCGTGCCGGCTTACGGCGCCACCACCACCTTCGCCAAGTTGCGCACGAAATTCCCCCAGTACACCTATCGCGAGCCCGCCCTGAATCCCACCAATCCGCAGGACCGGGCGGTGGACTGGGAAGCAGATGTCATTCAGCACTTCCGCAATCACCCCAGCGACTCTGAACTGGTAGCCGAACGGGCCACTCCGACCGGCACAGCACTCTATCTCGCTCACCCCATCGTTGCCCTTCCCACCTGCCTGCAGTGCCACAGCGATCCTGCAGCCGCGCCTGCGTCGATGATTCGGAAATATGGCGCGGACAACGGTTTCGGCTGGCAACCGAACGAGATCATTGGGGCGCAAATCGTCTCTGTGCCCACGGCGGTGCCGGTCAATATCGCGGGCAGGGCCTTTCACTCGCTCATGCTCTCGCTCACCCTCGCATTCGCCGCACTGATTGTGGCCACCAATGTGATTCTGTTGCTGCTCATCATCCGTCCCGTGCGCCGCCTGGCCCACGTCGCCAACCAGGTCAGCACGGGGCAGCTCGAGGAAGCAGAGCTACCCGTTCGCGGCAAGGATGAGATCGCAGAGCTCACCGCATCCTTCAACCGTCTCTTTACAAGTCTGGCGAAAGCGATGCGTCTGCTGGAGTAAGAGACCGCGAGCAGAGCGTCAGTATTGCCCACTGATCCGCAGATGGCTGTGCACCGCGGCAAGAAACCGCTGCCGTGCCGGTGGCGATGCGATCTCCTGCGCCAGAGCGTCACACATCTCGCGGAGATTGGTGGCACTGCTCGAAGCACGACGCACCAGCACTCCAGCGATCGGACCAACATGTTCCGCCAGTTGGCGGGTGATCTCACTCAGCGACTCGGGCCGGTGGGCGCCCGTAGGTCGCGGCGAGCCAGAGCCTGGCACACGGGCCGCAGGAGCTTGCGCCACCCGTACCTGCGAAACATCTCCTGCCGGTGTGCTGCGCAGCCCATCTTCGTCCAAAGCCCTAAGAAAAGCCTCGGCTGTCTGCCAGCGTTCCCGCGGATTTTTGGCCAACGCGCGCATGACCGTGGCCGAAAGTGCTGCCGGGATCTTCGGATTGGCCTGATGCGGCGGTACCGGCGCATGCTGCAGGTGGCCCGCGATGACCTGGATGTGAGTGGAGCCCTCGATCGGCAGCCGGCCGGTGATCATCTCGTAGAGTGTGACGCCGATCGCATAAATATCCGATCGGGCGTCGTGCGGCTCGCCGGAAATATGTTCCGGCGCAATGTAGTGCATCGAGCCCACCAGTGCGCCGGTCGTGGTCAGCCGGGGGTCGGGCGTGCCCAGCGAGGTCCCCAATGCCAAACCGAAATCCAGCAGTTTCACCTCACCCCGAGGCGTGATCATGATGTTCGACGGCTTGATGTCGCGGTGGACGATGCCGCGCCCGTGGGCGTAGCGCAGCGCCTCCAGCACCTGCCGCGTGTAGCGCAGCGACTCTTCCAGCGTCAGGCCAGCCGGAAGCCGCCGCCCCAGATCTTCGCCTTCCACGCACTCCATGATCATCACCATCTCCTCCTGGTGACGGAAGGCAGTGTGCAGCGTAGCGATGTTCGGGTGCTGCAGGGTGGCCAGCAGACGGATCTCGCGCACAAAGCGGTCTAGCATCTCTTGCGCC
>DASXGY010000158.1:0-7031 GCA_036488835.1 Acidobacteriaceae bacterium | reverse complement strand
GACCTGAAGCGCCTGCTCGCCTTCGGGACTCTGTCCAGCCTCAGCTTCTGCACCCTTGGCATCTACACCTTCGCCATCAACGGCCTCGATGGCGCGGTCTTTCACGTCCTCAGCGAATCGATCACCGGCGGCGCGATGCTGGTCCTTTTCGGTGTCATGTATGAGCGCTACGGCACCTACGAGATCGAGCGCTACGGCGGCCTCGCTGCGAGAACGCCCAGGCTCGCCACGCTCTTCCTGGTTACTGTCCTCGCTCTCATCGGGCTGCCCCTCCTCAATGGCTTCGTCGGTGAGTTCCTGACGTTATCGAGCGGCTTTGCCACCTCCCATGTCTGGGGTGCGCTCGGCACCGTTGGCGTCATCCTCAGCGCGACCTACATGCTGTGGATGGTGCAACGCGTCTTCTACGGCCCCGAATCCGCGCTGGTGCATCGCGCGCCCGCACACGATCTCGCCGCACGCGAGCACTTCGCCCTATGGCCGATGGCGATCCTTATGGTGGTCATGGGCGTCTTCTCTCCTTACTGGATACGCGCCATCGATCGCGGCGTACATGCATTCAGCAACCCGCCTGCCGCATCGCATCCGGCGGCTGCGCTGGCCTCCACCCCCGCACCGGATGGGGAGGCCCAATAACATGCCGGTCCCCTCCATCTACCGCATCCTCCCCGAGGTCATCCTCACCCTCGCTGGCGTCGTCATCATGCTGGTCGATCCGCTACTGCCGCGCACCACCAGCCGTAAATCCATCGGCTGGTTCAGCGTGTTAGCCACCGTGGCAGCGTTCGCCGCCAGCGCCTGGCAACTCCACCTCCCTGCCGGCACCGGATACTTCGGCGTAGTTCAGACAGACGCCTTCAGCGTCTTCTTCCACCTGCTCATCTGCGGTACAGTGCTGGTTGCTCTGCTGGCTGCAATCGATTCCGTAGGACCGCGCACTCACGATATGGGTGAGTTCTTCGCCCTCGTCCTCTTCGGGACCGTCGGCATGCTGCTCATGACCTCTGCGGTCGAGCTGTTGCTGGTCTTCATCGGGCTCGAAATCTCCTCGATCTCCACCTACATCCTCGCCGGCTTCCGCAAGCGCACTGGCAAGAGCCCCGAAGCTTCGATCAAATATTTCCTGCTCGGGTCGTTTGCCACGGCATTTTTCCTATACGGCATCGCGCTCACCTTTGGCGCTACGGGCTCAACCCGCATCGCGGCCATCGCCGCAGCGCTTCCCGATACCACGACCCCTATCCTCGCCTGGACCGCCGTAGCCCTCATCCTCGTCGGCCTCGGCTTTAAAGTCTCCGCAGCGCCCTTTCACGTGTGGACGCCCGATGTCTATGAAGGCGCACCGTCGCCCGTCGTCGCGCTCATGTCCACCGCGCCCAAAGCCGCGGCCTTTGCCGTCATGTTGCGCATCTTCTACGGCGCATACCCCTCCCTCCAGCAGCACTGGTGGAGTCTCTTCTGGATTCTCGCCGCCGTCTCTATGACGCTCGGCAATCTCGCTGCACTCCGCCAGCAGAGCGTGAAGCGCATGCTCGCCTACTCCTCCATCGCGCACGCCGGCTACCTGCTGGTCGCCTTCACCAGCTTCTCGCCGCAAGGGATTGCAGCCGCCAGCTTCTACGTGCTGTGCTATGTCGCCATGAACGTCGGCATCTTCGCGGTTATCAGCCACGTCGGCGGTTACGACGACCACCTCTGGTCCATCACCGACTATCGCGGCCTGGCTTACCGCTCGCCCGTGCTTTGTGGGGCCATGGCCTTCTTCCTGCTCTCACTCATCGGCATTCCTTTCACCGGGGGCTTCTTTGCCAAGTTCTATGTCTTCTCCGCTGCTCTGCAGAAGGGCATGCTGGGCCTCGCCATCATCGGGTTGGTCAACAGCGGCATCGCCGCCTTCTACTACCTACGCCTGCTGATGGCCCTCTACAGCAAGCCGGCCGAAGACTCCCCGGTCCTCGCGGTGCCGCGCATGTCGGTGACGCTGGGCTTTGCGATCCTGCTGGCCGCATCGGCGACGCTGCTGCTCGGCATCGTGCCCCGCTCCTCGCTCGATCTCGCGCAGCGTGCAGCGTCCAGCTTGTTTGCCCCGCCGCAGCCAGCATCCGTAACGCCGGCCTTAAAAGGCAACTGAGACTCACTCGCTCTTTAAGCGCAGATCCCGTCGCTCGAAGATCCGCACGGCCACTTCGAAGGTCGCACCACTCAACAGCAGCCCCTCCAATAGTCCCGCGCCAAAGACCAGCCGCGTGTGTTCTGTGATCGGCCCGCTCAGCAGGATTTGCAGCAAACGGCCCTGCGCAAGCTGCCAGCCGGCAGGCAACAGCAGCGGCAGACTGACCGCAGCCAGGCTCAGCACGCCGGCGATCACCCCCGGCAGCGCCAGCGATGCCAGCACGGCCAGCGACGCCGTCGGCAGGCTCAGCAGCAGCAGCGCGCCCAGGGTCTGCGAAAGCATTAAGACCGGCGCACCCAGCACCCGCCCGGCCAGCGCCAGGTCGAGCACGTACAGCAGCAGCGGCAGAAACGCCGTCGTCCACAGCGCGCCCAGATACTCACGCCGGCTGACCGCACGCGACAGCACCAGCACAATGCGCCGCGAGCGCTGCTCATTTCCCAGCAGCGCTCCGCCCGCAAACGCCACTAGCGCGAGCCCATAAATCGACTGCTGCTCCAGCGCCGCCTCGACATCCTCCGGTGCAGGATGTGACCCGCCCACCAGCAAAATCACCGCCATACCCCACGGCCAAAGCACCAGCAGCATCCACAGCCAACGATTAGCCCACAGCAAGCGCCACGCGATCCCGAGACTCTTCATCGGCGGGGCGCCTCACTGCTGCTCTGCTCATTCTTGGTCCATTCCAGAAACAAAGTAGTCAGATCGCCCCGCACCGGCATCGCGCTCACCAGTTCGGCGCCGCGGGTCCAGACCGTCTCCAGAAAACGCCGAACCTCTCCCGCCGCAATCCTCCACGTCCCCTCCGCGCTTGCCGCACCCCACTGCGCCGCAAAATCGGCATCCGGCGTGAAGTCTCGCAGCACAATTTCCATCTCTCCTGTGGACTCGAGCAGCTGGTCCAGCCGCCCGTAGCGCAGCAGTTCTCCCTCATGCAAAAAGGCGATTCGATCGCTGACCAGCGCCACTTCACTGAGCTGGTGCGAACTCAGTAGGATTGCAGCCCCCTCCCTACAGAGCTCCTGCAGCAGCATGCGCACCTGCAGCACCCCCTCCGGATCGAGTGTCGAAGCAGGCTCGTCGAGAATCAGCACCCGCGGCGCGTGTACCAGCGCCTGCGCCAATCCGAGCCGCTGCTGCATCCCGCGCGAGAAGCGCCGCACATCGCGCTTCCACTCCGTCAGCCCGACGCGCGTCAGCACCTGCTCCATCGCCTCGCGTGTGGGAGATAGGTCATTCAGGGCCGCGGCAAACCGCAGGGCGCTCAACGCATTTCCTTGAAAGAAGACCGGCGCATCGGGCACAAAACCGAGCTGCCGCCGCGCCGCCGCATCGCTGAAGCGGCGGCCCATCAGCGAACCATCGCCGGAGCTGGGCAGCAGAAAGCCGGTCGCAATCTGCATTGCGGTTGTCTTACCGGCGCCGTTCGGGCCCACCAGGCCCAGAATCTCACCTGGCTCAACCGCGAAACTCACCTCGCCCAGCGCGCGCGCCTTGCCAAAGTACTTCGAGATGCGATCGAAGACGAGCGCCGGAGGCATAGCAGCATCTTAAATAATCTTCGTTTGACCGCAGTCCAGCACGTTCTAGAGTGCCAATATATTTGTCACATTCGGTGTGGCTTACTCTGCGCTTTGCTCCCGATGATTCCGCCGCATTTCAGCAAATTCTGTATCTCTAGCATGTCTCCGGCGCGTCTATGCGTGTTCGTCACCTACAGCCGAATGAGATAACCTCTATCGAAACATTTCTGGATTGTTCTGGCCATCGGGGTGGTATAGTGAAGAATTCACAACTACATGGTAAAGCTTGAGAATCTAGGCCGGCCCACGGCTTACGTCTACATACTTGGTTCAGCGGCACTCCTCATCTCGGGTGCGGCCGCTCTATTTGTGCCACATGGCTTTGATCACGCGCTTACCTTGGCATTGAACCACTTCGCTCGCCGTTCTTACTTGTTTGACGCTGCTTGTCATGCCCTTTCGGATTACACGATCTTTTCCGGCTTAATCTTTGTTGCATTCCTTTGGTATTGCTGGTTTTCCTCTCCTGATCTTCACAGCCGTCACAAAATCTTTTCCGGAACAATCGCTTCGGCACTTGCTGGACTGCTGAGTCGCGTGACACAACTACTGTTTCCGAAGCGTGCGCGCCCATTTCAGGACTTCTCTTTCCATCTCAAGCTTCCCTTCACTGTCACTCCGGATTCACTAAGGCACGTTGCGTCATCCTTTCCCAGTGATCATTCCGCTCTCTATTTCGCTTTGGCCGCAACCATATTTGCGGTGAACCGCAAGATTGGGTATTACGCTCTTGGATTAGCTGTTCTGCTAAGTGCCGTGCGAATGTATCTAGGTTTTCACTATCTATCTGACACCATCGGGGGAGCGGCCCTTGGAGTGTTGTGCGTGTGTGTGATGCAAAACCTGCGAGTCCCCTCACTCACCAATCGTGTATCGGCTATTTGCCAGGCTCCGACTCCCGCGTTCTATGCCGTAGCGTATTGTGTGACCTATACAATCGCGACGATGTTTTATGATGTGCGGCAGATCGCTTCGCAGCTAAAACATCTCATACGACACTGACCGGACCATCCGAAGCCGCTTCGAGAACAGTTTTTATCTAAGATGGCGGACGTCGCACGAGGCCACAATGGCTCCCGCGTGTCTCCATGTCATTTGCTGGTAGATATCCCGTCGTAATGCAAATAACTCCGCACAATTTAGCAATACCAGCATCCTGGCTGGACTGCCGGAAAGCAAAAGCCCCCGGCCGCGTGACCGAGGGCTTTTATCGGAACTGCGAAAACTAATGCGACTGCACCTTGGCGAAGATGATGACAAAGGTGAACAGCGACAGCGACTCGATAAACGCCAAGCCGAGTGTCAGCAGCAGCAGGATGCCCGGACGGGCTCCTGGATTGCGTGCCAGCGCCTCGGTGGCTGAGGCCGTTGCTCGGCCCTGTCCCAGGCCGCAGAGCCCCGCCGCCAGGCCCATACCCACGCCTGCCGCAATCGAAGTAAGGCCGATGGCCATACTGTTGTTACCGCCAGCATTCTGCGCGAACGCAGGCGCAGCCATGAACAGCACGCCCAGCACCGTGAAGAGGATTTGCAGTTTCCGCATAGTAGTTCTCCGTAGCTCCCGAAAATGTACCGTCAGTGGGTGGTTGATGCTCACCGTGCTGGCACCCTCACGCTCACGGTCGATGCAGACAGGGCGGAAGCGGCTCCCTGTCCGAAATGTCGATGCGGCACGCCACGCCCAGCGTGGCTGCCGGAAAACTCTAATGATCGTGCGCCGTCGCCTGCCCCAGGTAGATCATCGCCAGCAGCATGAAGACCGCAGCCTGGATGACTGATACCAGGAGGTGCAGACCAAGAAATACTGCGGGAAACGCAATAGGAATCAGCGAAAAGAATGCCAGCACCACCAGGTCCCCGGCGAACATATTCGCGTAGAGACGGACGGTTAGCGAAAGAATACGGGCGAAGTGCGAGATGATTTCAATCGGCAGCATCAGCGGAGCGAGCCACCAGATCGGCCCCAGGAACTGCTTGATGTAGCCGACGCCGTTCTCGCGGATACCGTGATACTGGTAGTAGAGAAATGTCAGCGTCGCCACGCCCAGCGGCACCCACGGCTTCGCGGTCGGCGAAATAAAGCCGGGCAGCAGACTCAGCAGATTGCTGAGCAGAATAAAGATGAAGACCACGGTCACGAACGGCACGTACCGCTCAAAGTCGTGACCGATGATGGACTCTGCCTGTTCGCTCACAAAGCCGTGCAGAATCTCCGCGATATGCTGTGCCGGACCCGGCTTGTCCACGCTGAGCGTAGCGCGCACGATGACGAAGAACACCAGCAGCGCGAGAACGACCACGATCTCCATCGCTACCGAATTGGTGATGGGCGCCTGGGGATACTGCGGGTGCAGGTGAAGGAGCGCCAGCAGCGCATTGGCCACGCCGGCAAAGTAGTGGTTCAGGAAGGCTGTGAATGGGAGCAGGACTGGCATAGCGTACGTGTCTTAAGGTTCCTGTAAGTCTCGAATCCTGAAGATTCCCGGCGAGAGGCGAAGCTAGACCGTCCAGAAGCGAAGCAATCGAATCGACTCGATCACCAGCGCCACCACGGCCAGCCCCAGGCCCGCGCAAAGCGCGTACACCGAGCCTTCCAAACTCCTAAGGCTAACATATAGAACGACTCCCGCGAGGATGAGTCGCAGGAAAAACCAGATCAGCACACCGGCAATCGGCTTCCCTTGCCGCCCCTCGTTGAAGCGGCTCAGCACCGCCAGCATCAATCGCTGCGATTCGTAAAGCCCGGTAGCCGCGATCACCGCTCCCACGGCGAACATGGCTGCCGACTGCCACCCCGCCGCGCGCCAGATCGCAAGCGCGCCCAGGACCCCAAGGATTCCCACCCAGCGCAGCGCGCGCATCAGTGTCGCCTTCAGGTCGCGCTCGGTGAAGTCCGGGAGTGGCGAGGCATTCGGTTCAGTCAAGATTCGGTCACGTCTCTTCTGGAGATTGTTTCAGAAATGCAGGCCGGGCGATCGCGCCAGCCCTGTTAGTTGGCTTTGCTCAATGCCAGCACAGTGCGAAAGATCTGCACAAATCCGGCGGCCGCACCAACGATCATTCCAGCAATGTAGATCCAATGCTGATGCAGCCACTTGTCCAACCCCACGCCAATCAGCAGACCGACCACCGTTGCCGCCGGCAACACCAGCGCCAGTTGAATCAGGCTCTCCACCTGCACCAGCGACTCGAGCGCGGCGCTCTTTTTCCGCGGCGGGTTGCCCTTCTTTTCCTCGCTGATGTCGCCGTCCCTCATGCTGACTGCTCGAGCATTT
>DASXGY010000153.1:0-12862 GCA_036488835.1 Acidobacteriaceae bacterium | reverse complement strand
GCGGCAGCCAGCTTCTCGGTGCGCCGCAGCGTGTCCTCAGAGCGCCGGCGCTCTGTGGTGTCTATCATCACCGCACCCACCCAGCGCACCTCGTTTTGTCCGCTCTTCACCGGGTACAGGTTCACCAGCCAGCTTCGCGAGTCGCCCTTGGCGTCGGTAACCTGCAGCTCGAAGGTGTCCACCTGCTGCGCACCCTCGAAGATCGCCGCCAGCCGCGGTTCAAAGCTATTTGCCTCCGCCGTGCCGAAGAGTTCGCCCGCGGTGTGGCCCAGGAAGTCGGTGAGCTCAATCGCCATTCCAGTGCCGAGAAAGCTGTTCACCCGGATGAACCGCCCCTTCCGATCCAGAAAGGCGAAGCCGATGGGTGCATGCGCCAGCATGGAATCCAGCAGCGCCAGCGTGTCGTTCAGGCCGGAGCGCTGCTCCTCCATCGACAGCACCAGCAGATTGAATGCCTGGGCCAGCTCTCCGGCTTCGTTGGTCTCCTCCACCTGTAGCGGAAATCCTTCCTTCGTCTCCGGGTCGCGAATCAGCCGCCGCGTCGCATTCATCACAATGCGCAGCGGGCGCGTAATGGACCGCGCCAGCAGCGCCGAGGCCAGCAGGCAGCCGATCGCGCCCAGCAGCCCCGCAATGCACGTAATGCGCACCAGGGCACTCACTTCTTCCCGTTCCGCCGTCGGATTCTCGGCTACCCAGGCGTAACCCAGCAACTCGCTGTCATAGCGGATGGGATACACCGCCTCGCGATTGCCCTCGTCGTTCTGAAAGATGTCCGCGCGCGTCAGCGCACGGCCGGGAGCCGGCAGTTGACTGCGCTCCACGGCGCTTAACGGACTGGACTCAATGTGACCGCTGTTGGGCAGCAGCGGCGCACCCTGCGGGTCGGTGAGCCGCACAAAATGGACCGATGTGCTCGCTTCGAGTGACTGCGCCATGGGCACCAGCCGATGGGTCTCCTTGTCCACCACGGCATCCGTAGCCATGGTCGCCAGCAGCATCACCTGCTGCTCGATACGCCGCTTTGCACGCGCGTGAATCTCGCGCAGCTCTGTGCGCAGGATCAACAACGAAAAGCAGATAGTGAACAACAGCTCCAGAAGGATGAAGCCAATCGTCAATTGGCTGCGAATCGTGCGGTAACGGAACCAAGCCACCGTTTCCCTTCCTTCCGGGCGGGGGGAGATAGAAGCATTTGCCTGATGCTATGCGGTAGCGGAGATCCTCTCGGCGTGGCCTCTCCGTAAAGAAAAGCCACATGAGCTTCCGCTGACCGCTCTACACCTACAGGCAAAACCCTTCAACGACACCTGTCTCTCGGAAAGAAAACGAGCGACACACCGTAAGACGCCTGAACCCGTTCCCGAGGCCCAGTCCAAAACCAAAACATAGACAGTGTAAGGTGCTTTGGCCTGCGGTCTACAGGTGCAGTGGTCGGTTGCTCTTCAGGGTATCGTGCCGCCCCTGCCGGTGAAAAGCGGCGATGGGTGGAGAAATAGCTCCCCCTTATTCGTTCTGCAGGGCCGGCGCGGCGACGTCTTCCAGCTTCGCGGCGATGTCCGCGGCGATCTGCCGTCCGTGAAAGCGGCCATTCTCGATGAAAATCTCGTTCGTTCGCGAGCCGGCGACAATGACGCCCGCCAGATAAAGCCCTGGGACATTGCTCTCCAGGCTTTCGGGGTCGCACTCCGGGCAGCGGTCCTTGTTGTCCATGCGCACGCCAAGCGATTCCAGGAAATCAAAATCCGGATGGTAGCCGGTCAACGCGAAGACGAAATCGTTGCGCAGCGTCTTCGGTCCCTTCGGCGTCTCCAGCTCCACACTGTCCTCGCGGATCGCGCTCACGCGCGAGTCGAAATACGCTTCCACCTCGCCTGCCTTGATGCGGTTCTCGATGTCGGGCAGGATCCAGTACTTTACATGGTGGTGGATCCGCGGGCCCCGGTGCACCAGCGTCACCCGGGCGCCGTGCCGCCACAGGTCCAACGCCGCAATCGCCGCGGAGTTCTTTCCTCCAATCACCACAACGTCCGTGTCGTAGTAAGGGTGCGGCGCGTCGTAGTAGTGCATCACCTTGGGCAGCGCCTCGCCGGGAATCTTCAGGTAATTCGGCAGATCGTAGTAGCCGGTCGCCACCACGATCTTGCGCGTCAGATAATTCTGCTCGCGCTCAAAGCGGTCCTGCACCCGCACGCGAAACTCGCCGTCGGTCCCTTCCACGCGTAGTACCGTCTCATACTGCCGCACATCGAGTTGATAATGGTCCGCCACCTTGCGGTAATACTCCAGCGCCTCATCGCGGTACGGCTTCTGGTTGGGGCTGGAAAACGGGATGTCGCCGATCTCCAGCAGCTCCGGGGTGGTGAAGAAGCTCATATTCGACGGATAGTGAAAGATCGAGTTGCATAGGCAGCCCTTGTCCACCAGCACTGTCCGCATGCCCCGCCGCTGGGTCTCGATCGCACACGCCAGCCCGGTCGGCCCGGCCCCGATCACCACTACGTCGAAACGCACCGCACTATGGCGCCGCGCCGCCGCCTGCTCCTCCATCTCGATCTTCTTCGCGCACATAGCTCTAGCTTAAGGGATCGCAACTCTTCGGCAAGTCCTCTTCAAGTCCCTTCGCAACAGACGCCCCACTCGACCGCACTTGCATCCGAATCATCATGACCAAAGCTTTTTCCGCGATGGCATGCCTGCTTCTGCTATCCGGCTGCTTCTCCTCGAACAACACCGATGCCCTTCGCGAGCACACCGCCGATGCCACCGCAGCAGCCAAACGGGACGCCGGCGCTATAGCCCGAGGCGTTGCCGAAGGGCTTACCAGGAAAGGGCCGCTCGACATCAATCAGGCATCTGCCAAGCAACTCACCACCCTTCCTGGCGTGACCCAGGAAATGGCGAATACCATCGTCAAAAATCGGCCATACGCCTCGACCCAGGAGCTCGTGCGCAAACGGATCCTTACAAAGCCCGAATTCAACCGGGTGAAGGCGCAAATTATGGTGAAATAACGAACTTCGCGCAACCCGCAATCCAGCCGGCGGACCCCGGATCCGCCGCACTACAACTAGAGCAGATACAGTAGATATGGTGGCATCGCGATACTTCGCAGCCTCCCGCGCATCGAAAACGTAGACGTGTCTACCCAAGCCATCCCGACCACTGCACCACCCGCGCCACTCCCCGGCGCGCAGCGCCTGACCGACAGCCACGGCCGCGCCATCACCGACCTCCGCGTCTCCGTCACCGACCGCTGCAACTACCGCTGCGTCTACTGCCGCACCGGCAACGACGGCGCCCAGTACAGTGAGCTCCCGCTCGCCGATTACCTGCGCATCATCCGTGTCTTCGTCTCGCTAGGCATCCAGAAGGTACGGCTCACCGGCGGCGAACCGCTGCTGCGCCGCGACCTCGCCGCGCTCATCCATGAAATCGCGCAGCTACGCACCAGCTACGCGCCCGATGGCATGCCGCTCGAAGATGGCGGCGGCAAAACCCTCGATCTGGCCGTCACCACCAACGGCCACCTGCTCGCCACCCAGGCCGAGTCGCTGCGCAATGCCGGCCTCACCCGCGTCACCGTCTCCATGGACGCCGTCGATCCCGAAATCTTCGCGCGCATCACCCGCGTCCCCGGCAGCTACGACCGCGTGCTCGCCGGCGTTCGCGCTGCCCAGGCCGCCGGCCTCGGCCCGGTCAAGGTCAATTGCGTGCTACTGCGCGGCTTCAATGACGACCAGATCGTCCCCTTCGTTCACTTCGCGCGCACCGAAGGCGTCATCCTGCGCTTCATCGAGTTCATGCCGCTCGAAGAGGACCGCATCTGGTCCCCCCGCACCGTAATCGGCTATGACGAGCTGAAGGCGCGCATCGGCGCCGTGCGCCCCCTGGTGCCACTGCCCGGCAACGCACCCGGCGAGACCGCGCAACGCTTCACCTTCGACGATGGCATCGGTGAAATCGGCATCATCGCCCCCGTCTCCCGCGCCTTCTGCGGCGCCTGCAGCCGCGTCCGCCTCACCTCCGACGGCAAGATCCGCACCTGCCTCTTCTCCCAGACCGACCACGACCTCTACGGCGTGCTGCGCCGCGGCGGCACGGACGACGATCTCGCGGCCTATATCCGCGACGTGATCGCGCAAAAGGAGGCCCGCCACCACATCGGCGAGCCCGGCTTCCTCAAGCCCAGCCGCAGCATGGTCCACATCGGCGGCTGACTGCGGAAATCCGCAGTGAACTTCCCCGCGAAGCAAACTCCGCGTCGCCGATATCGTCTATCCTGCCGTTCTCTCTATCCCGCGTTTCAGCTGTGATCTCCAGTCCGAGGTAAAGCTCGTCATGAGAGTCCCGGTCCGATGCACCGTCCGATTCACCGTCCAATTCGCTTTGCTCGTCGCCATCGTCTGCTTCAGCAGCGCTCTCCGTAGCCAGACCACGCCGAGCCCATCGTTGCTCGTCCTTTCCAAGCACGACCACACCCTCAGCATCGTCAACCCAGCCACGCTCCAGGTGGTCGCCCGCATGCCCGTAGGCGAGGATCCCCACGAGGTCATCGCATCGACCGATGGAACCACTGCGTACGTCTCGAACTACGGCTTCGGCGCCTACAACACACTCGCCGTAATCGACCTGGTCGGACATCGCGCGCTGCCGTCCATCGACCTCGGCCCTCTTCGTGGCCCCCACGGACTCACCTTTGTCGGCGGCAAGACCTGGTTCACAGCCGAAGCAGCCAAGGCCATCGGGCGCTACGACCCCGCCACGCAAAAGGTCGACTGGATTCTCGGCACCGGCCAGAATCGCACCCACATGATCTACGTCTCGGACGACCAGCAGCGCATCATCACCACCAATGTGAGCTCCGGGACGGTAAGCATCATGGAACTCGAAGCACTCCACATGCCCGGTCCACCTCCCGGCGCGATGCGGCCCCCGAACAGCACTCCTGGCGGTCCGGGTGGTCCTCCACCGGGCGGCAGCCCCATGCCACGTAAAGACTGGAATGAGATCGTGGTGCGCGTCGGCAACGGTTCGGAGGGCTTCGATGTGTCGCCGGACCACCACGAGGTATGGGTGGCAAATGCGCAAGACGGCACCATCTCCGTGATCGATATCGCCGCAAAGAAGGTGGTCGAGACCATTCAGGCGAATGTCCGCGGCGCAAACCGTCTCAAGTTCACGCCGGACAGCAAACGGGTTCTCGTCTCCACACTCGGCGGCCCGGATCTCGTCATCCTGGATGCCGCAACGCGACGCACCACCAAGCGCATTCCCATCGGTCACGGCGCGGCCGGCATCGTCATCGAGCCCAATGGCGCACGCGCCTTCGTAGCCTGCACGCCGGACGACTATGTCGCCGTCATTGACCTGCAGTCGTTGGCAGTTACCGGCCACATTCAGGCAGGTGGCGAACCGGATGGCATGGCCTGGGCGATCCGGCGCTGAACCAGAAAAGGGAACGCATCGCGCAAACCGCTCCACCGTGGCACAATCGACTGCAGCCGATGGCCGAGCCCACTCCGAGCAACGCATCCTCATTCGAGCATCTCCGGCTCTTCCACGACGCCGCGCGCGCCCTCACCTCGTCGCTCGATCTGCCCACCATCCTGCGCAGCATCCTCGAGCAGATGGAGCGCTTCTTCCATCCCGAAAGCTGGTCCCTGCTCATGGTCGATGACGAGCAGCGCGACCTGTACTACGCGCTGGCTCGCGGCGTCTCCGACGAAGCGCTCCAGAACATCCGCATCCCCTTTGGCACGGGCATGGCGGGATGGGTCGCGCTGCACGGAGAGCCGCTCATCGCCACCACCGACGGCGTCGCTGCCCGGCTCTCCAGCGGCGAACAGCCGCACTCTGCCATCTGCCTGCCGCTGCGCTCGCGCGAGCGCACTTTAGGCGTGCTGCAGGTGACGCACGTCGAACCCCAGACCCTCAACGACGACGCCATCACCTTCCTCTACATCGTCTGCGACTACGCCGCTATCGCCATCGAAAACGCGCGCGCCGTAGAACGCATCCAGGAACTCACCATCACCGATGACTGCACGCATCTGTACAACGCGCGCCACCTCGCCGCCGCACTGCCGGTAGAGATCGAGCGCGCCCGCCGTTTCGATACGCCCCTCAGCATCCTCTTCCTGGACCTGGACCACTTTAAGCAGGTCAACGATGTGCACGGTCACCCCGCCGGCAGCCGCGTGCTGGCCGAAGCGGCCGAGGTGATCACCCGCACCATGCGCAACGTCGACATCGCCTTCCGCTACGGCGGCGACGAGTTCGTCGTCGTGTTGCCGCAAACTACCGGCGCCTCCGCGGCCAAAGCGGCCAACCGCCTGCTCGTCGCCCTGCGCGCGCGCCGTTTCCTCAGCCTGGAAGGGCTATCGCTCCACCTCACCGCCAGCCTGGGCATCGCCAGCTATCCCGAGGATGCAAAGGATGCGGCCGCCCTCCTGGAGCGCGCCGATCAGCGTATGTACCTGGTAAAGAACACCACCCGCGACGGCATCGCCACCCACGATTAGCGAATCGGAAAGGCCTCACCGCTCAATCGGCAAAATCGAATTGGCGTTATCGCCCGACTGCGGCTCGATCGCAAAATCCCACACCGACACATTGATCTCGCGCGGCCCCAGCACCTCCATCAGCGCATACTGGCCCACGGTCAGCTTCTGCTTCGGCACGACCTTCATCCAGTGACCGCCAGGCAGCACCGCGGTCGTCGTTTCCGTCACGTTCTCACTCTGCTGCCCCACATGGTTCAGCGTCAGGTTCGTAATCACGCGGTAGTCGCGCCGCGGATCCACTTCGACGATCGCGTACTGGCTCTTTGGCGAGCTCACGGCTCCGCCTGGCTTGGCATTATTCGTAGCCACGCTGATCGCGTCCGGCCCTGCAGTGTCGTCGCCACCGCTCAGGCTCACGTAGAACACCGGCTGGTTCCCATGCAGATGGATCTTCGAGCCCATGCCATCCAGCCGTATCTCCGCCCTTCGGGGAGCCGGATTGATCTGCCCGCGCTGCACGTTGTGCCCGCTCGGCTGGTTCATGTCGCCGCTATCCTGCTCCAGCGTCACCAGCTCCGGCTTGTCCCGGAAATAATCCAGCACCCACACGCCGTCGCGGTCCGGAAGATTCAGCCGCGGCGCCACCTGCGGCGTGCGCGAGCTCATCTCCGCCTTCTCCGCCGCCTCTTCGGCATCGACAGCCCGAGCGTCGTCTGAGGCTGCGGTCTCCTCGCGCCCGGCCTCGGTGCGCTCGTGGGCAAACTTCTGCGTCGCCGCCCAGTCCACCATCGCAACCGGCAGCTCCTCCCAAGCCCCATTGCGCTCGCTGGAGATAAAGCGCACGCGGTCGCCCTTGATCTCCCAGCGCCGCACCTGCTGGTAACTGCCATCGGTAAGGATGAGCCGATGAATATTCGCGATCGTCGCCGGGTCGGTCGGCGGTTTCGTCTGCGCGAACAGCGCCGCCGTCAAAACCACCGCCGCTATCAGACCGATTGCTGCTCTGCGTCCCATTTCTTTCCCCAAGTCTAGACGTTCCACAGGGCGGAAAGTCTGCTCCCATAAACCCACTTCCCAACTCCCAACGACTCTGCGATACTTGATCGTGCCCACCCGGTACGCCATTCAAACCCAAAATTTAGAGGTGATGCAGTGTCAGCAAAGTACATCTTTGTGACCGGCGGCGTTGTGTCCAGCCTCGGCAAAGGCCTTGCCGCCGCCTCCATCGGTTGCCTGCTCGAAGCCCGCGGCCTGCGCATCAATCTGATGAAGTTCGACCCCTACCTCAACGTGGACCCGGGCACCATGTCGCCCTTCCAGCACGGCGAGGTCTTCGTCACCGACGATGGCGCGGAAACCGACCTGGATCTGGGCCACTACGAGCGTTTCACCCACGCCAGGCTCACCCGCGATAACAACCTGACCACCGGCCGCATCTACGAGCAGATCATCACCAAGGAGCGCCGCGGCGACTACCTCGGCAAAACCGTCCAGGTCATCCCCCACGTCACCAACGAGATCAAGAACGCCATGCGCAAGGTCGCGGCGGACTGCGACCTCGCCATCGTCGAAATCGGCGGCACCGTCGGCGACATCGAATCGCTGCCCTTCCTCGAGGCCATCCGCCAGATGCGCCAGGAGCTCGGCCGCGAGAACACCGTCTTCGTCCACGTCACGCTGGTCCCCTGGATCGCCGCTGCGCAGGAGTTGAAGACCAAGCCCACCCAGCACTCCGTCAAGGAGATGCTCTCCATCGGCATCCAGCCGGACATCCTGCTCTGCCGCTCCGACCGCTCGCTTTCCAAAGAGCTGAAGGGCAAGATCGCCCTCTTCTGCAATCTGGAAGACCGGGCCGTCATCGCCGCGCGGGATGTCGCCAGCATCTACGAGGTTCCGCTCAACTTCGCGAAGGAAGGCGTCGATGCGCTCGCGCTGAAATACCTGCACATGGAGACGCGCACTCCCGATCTCTCACGCTGGCAGCAGGTGGTTGACCATGCCTACCATCCCAAAGACGAAGTCCACATCGGCATCGTGGGCAAGTACGTCGAGTATGAGGACAGTTACAAATCCGTGAAGGAAGCGCTGGTCCACGGCGCACTCTCGCAGAATCTCACGCTCCGCGTCACCTGGCTGGAGGCCGAAGGGCTCGAAGCCGAAGACTACATCTCGCAGCTCAAGGACTTCGACGGCATTCTGGTTCCCGGTGGTTTCGGCAAGCGCGGCATCGAAGGCATGCTCAACGCCATTCGCTACGCCCGCGAGTCCGGCACACCCTACTTCGGCATCTGCCTCGGCATGCAGACCGCCACCATCGAGTTCGCACGCAACGTCTGCAAGCTGCACGGCGCCAACTCCAGCGAATTCGATCCCGCCACGCCGCACCGCGTCATCTACAAGCTGCGCGAGCTCACCGGTGTCGAAGAAATGGGCGGGACGATGCGTTTAGGAGCATGGACCTGCCTGCTCGAGCCCGGCTCGAAAGCAGCCCAGGCCTACGGCCGCACCGAAATTTCAGAACGCCACCGTCACCGTTACGAATTCAACCGTGAGTACGAGGCCCTGCTAACCGGCGCCGGTCTGCGCATCACCGGCACCACACCCGATGCCACCTACGTCGAGATCATCGAGCTGCCCGACCATCCCTTCTTCCTCGGCTGCCAGTTCCATCCCGAGTTCAAATCCAAGCCGCTGGAGCCGCACCCCATCTTCCGCGACTTCATCATCGCCAGCTACGCCAACCGTCAGTCGCACGCAACACAGCAGACGGCACATCAGGAGCTCGTCGCCAGAAGCTGAACCGTTTCGACAATGCCAACCGCCTCGTCCCGAGAAGGATGGGCAACCGTCCCGGGTGCAGCAGCCACGTGGCATCCCGACACAGATTCTCCACCGGTGGCAGCCACGGCCGCAGTCCCGCATCTATCCTGATAGCAGACGCCTGAAGAAGGCCCGTTGAAGAAGATGTCCACATGCCCACGACTACTCCTTTAGATACCAGGCCTGCGGTCAAGAGCCGCTCGACATTCCCCGCGCTCCTGCTCGGCATCCTGCTCGGCTTGCTCGTCGCGCTGGTCGCTGTTCCCGCGGCGGTGCGTCACGTCGGCGCGTCCATGCGCAACCGCATCAGCCTCGCCTTTCTCGGCCGCCACGACGCCATCGACATCTCGCAGCCTACCGTCATCGCCAGCATCCAGCGTCTCGCCCGGCTCGAGTCCGTCGTCTACACCATGGATAAGGTCGTTGAGGGCGACCGCACCAACCAATACCTGCCCGACATCCTCACCGGCGACAAGCTGCTGCTCATCGTGCACGGCCAGGCCGTCGCGGGCGTCGACCTCAGCAGCATCCAGGCGAGTAACGTGCAAATCGATGGCCACAGCGTCACCATTGCCATGCCCGCGGCGCAACTGCTCTCCGTCTCGCTGGACAACTCGAAGACTCGCGTCTACTCCCGCATCACTGGGCTGCTCGTGCCCGCCGATCCCAATCTCGAATCCGAGGTGCGCGAAAAAGCGGAAGCCGGCCTGCGTCAGTCCGCGCTCGACAGCGGCATCCTCAACACCGCCGAAGGCAATGCCCGCGCCACCCTCACGACCCTGCTGCACTCCCTCGGCTTTCAGCAGATCACTTTCCGCTAAGCAGGGCGAGTGGCTGCTGCCTCACTACATCCGCTGACCGTGCACATGCAGCCATATCAGGTCCAGCGCGATGCCCGCGATGCCCGCCACCGCGACGCCGCACAGCGCCATAATTGTCTTGCGCCGATAGCCGCCGCTCGCCGGAATCCGCTGCAGTAACGGGATATTGGCAACGACGCTGGTCAAGCTGGAAAGCACCACGCCAATCACTCCCGTCAGCGCCGGCACTTCTCCGTGGTTGATCAGCGTCGAGGCCGATGCAATCGACGAACCGCTCGAGAGCAGCCCACCCGCGATGCTGACAAAGTAGAAGCTCCCCGAACCGAAATGCCGCTGCGCCAGCGCGCCGACCACGTTCAACAGCAGGAAGACCGCGCCGAATTTCAGCGCGGCGGACAGGCTGAACGGCGAATCCAGCGTCAGTGCCTGAACTCCTCCATCGTTGCGCCGTATAGGATGCGTCACCCACAGCACCACGCTCAACACGAACATCAGGCCCAGCGGTGTGAAGCTGTAGAGCAGCGCCACCTTCGACTTCGCCAGCACCGCTACGATGATCCCGTTGCGCAACGCCATCGCCGCCGTTGCCAGCATCACGCCGCGGTACACCACCGGCAGCAGCGCCTCCCGGTTGCCCTCCGCGCGAAGGATGAATTCGACGATCACCTTGCGACTGTTCACCAGCCCGCCGAAAAATGCCGTCACCTCCATTCCACCCGGTCCCAGCACACGCAGCAGGATGTAATTGATGAACCCGATGCCGGCGATCAGCACCACGCTCCACCAGTTGTCGCGCGGATCGATCAGACGCCACGGATCGACCGAATGCGAAGGCAGCGCCGGCAGGATGATGCCCGACAGAACCGCCAGCAGCACCGCCGATTGGATCTCCTGTTGCGTCAGCCCGCTGGTGAAGCTGCGGATCGGCTGCTTCCACGCCAGCAGAGCCGTACACAGAATCGCCGCCAGCACCGGCGTGTACATGTGTCCCAGGCCGCACAACACCCCGCACAGCGCGACAATCGCGACGCTCAGTGATGTTGTCGTCGCCAGTTGATCGTGCGCGCTCAGCCTGCGCCAGTTGATCAGCCAGATCAGCAGCAGCACAAATGCCATCGCGATCCAGATAAACTGCGCCCCCACAATGCCGGCCAGACAGCCCAACAGCGCAATCAAACCAAAAGTGCGCGTTCCCATCTTGCCGCTGTGCTCCCGCTCCAGCCCGACGAAGACGCCGAGGGCAACAGCCATCCCGAAGCGCTCCATCACCGGAAGAAAGGGCCACTGCGTAGGCCACGGAAGAGCCCCGCTGCTCGCCGAAATACTCATTGCGTTGTGGATGCGAAAATCACTTCTCATGCCGCAACGCACGTGCCGCAGAAGACCAGAAATTCACAGGGAAAGAAGCGCTAATCCCAGGTCAGATGCCGGCGTGCCATGAAGACCTGCTACTCCGTGTGCAGCACCTGCATTGGCTCGGTCGACGCAGCACGATGCGCCGGCACGAAACAGGCCACCAGGGCCGTTGCCAGCAGCACGCATCCCACTACGGCGAAGGCGGAGACATCCAGCGCGCTCACGCCATAGAGCGTGCTCTGCATCGCGCGGCCGATGAAATAGGCGCCGAGCAAATCCCAGCGCCAGCCCCACAGCCGCCAAGGTCACGCCTTCGCGCAACACGAGTGCCACCACGCGGCCGCGCGTTGCGCCCAGCGCCATGCGCAGCGCGATCTCGTGCGCGCGTTGCGCTACGGAGAATGTCATCACTCCATAAATACCCAGCGCCGCCAGCAGCAGCGCAGTCGCCGCAAAGCACGCGAAGAGCATCAGCGTAAAGCGATCGTCGGACACATCGTGATGCACCTGTTCCATGGTGCGCGGCTGCGCCAGCGCAACATCGGGTCATCGGTTTCAGCCATGCCCAGTCGTCCAAAATGCTACACACTGTAACATTCGCGAAGTCCGCAGATCAATCCAGCTTCGTCCCGACCGGGGCGAAGTGTTCTCGTCATCGACCGAATCGAAAAGCAGGAGAGGCAGGGGAGAAGGACCGACGGGATACTACTCAATCCAGCAGTTCCTAAACCCCCGAAGCCAAAGACGCAGCCCTCCTAGCAACTGCTCCAAAAATAAATCCCAATCGAAAGGGAACCGCTGCTCCGGTACGCACGTAAATGCACCTGTGGCATCACCACAGAGGATCTGGGGTACTCATGTGGCCGCCACACAGGAGACGCCACCGCATGTCCGACCCTAAACTCGACCTGCTTCAGGGAACCCTCGACCTCATGGTCCTGCAGACGCTCGCCGCCCTGGGCGAGCAGCACGGCTACGGCATCGCGCGACGCATCGAGCAGATCAGCGGCGACACCATCCTGCTGAACCAGGGCACCATCTACGCCTCGCTCGTCCGTCTGCAGAATCGCGGCTGGATCTCCGCCCAGTGGGGCACTTCGGACAACAACCGCAAGGCCAAGTACTACGCCATCACGCGCAGCGGCCGCAAACAGCTTGCGCGTGACGCTCAGGACTGGCGCCGCCTCTCCGACGTGATGGGCCGAGTGCTCGCACAATCTTCGGAAGGTGGCAAATGATCGCCTCTATTCGCTCTGCACTCGCCCGTATCCGCGCCTTCGCCAACAAGCCCGTGCGCGATACCGACCTCGACCAGGAGCTCGCCTCGCACCTGGACTTCGCCATCGAGGAGAACCTGCG
>DASXGY010000113.1:0-2583 GCA_036488835.1 Acidobacteriaceae bacterium | reverse complement strand
CGTGAGGCGTTCGCCGGCATCTTCGCGGCGAAGGTCGAACCAAAGGTATAAGGGAAGGCCGCCTCGCGCGGCCTTCTGCAATCGTCCAAGAGGCGCCTGCGTGGCAAGCAAGAGGCGCCTGAGCGGCAAGCAGGGGTCGCCCTTCGCGCCAGGTCCGTGGGAATGTCGCAGCGCTCTTATGGCGATGGACGCGGACGACGATGCGCCTCGCATGCGAGGCCTCTTCCAGCCCGGTATACTCAACTTCTTATGCGCGTCTTCGTAATTCTTCCGGCCGCGGGCCTGGGCACCCGCATGGCGCCGGGACAGGTCGCACCCAACGCCGCGAAGCAATTCCAGTCGCTCGCCGGGGTCCCGATCCTGATTCACAGCCTGCGCGCCTTCGCCGCCGTGCCCCAGGTCAGCGCCATCGTGGTGGCAGTTCGCCCCACCGAGATCGAGCGCGTCCAGGCCATCGTCGCCGAGCATCAGCTCGCCGGCCGCGTCACCGTGGTGGAAGGTGGGGACAGCCGCCAGGAGTCCGTCGGACGCGCACTTGCAGCGATGCAGGCGGAGGACGACGACATCGTTCTGGTGCACGACGCCGTCCGCCCCTTGATCGACTCCGCCACCATCGCGCGCACCATCGAAGCTGTCACCGAATACGGCGCTGCCATCGTCGGCCTGCCCGCTATCGATACCATCAAACAGGTCGAGCGCACCGCGCACGGCGCCATCATCCGCACCACCATTCCGCGTGAGTACGTGGTGCAGGCGCAGACGCCGCAGGGGTTCCGCTGGTCGATCCTCAAGCACGCCTTCGCCGAGGCCGAGGCCGATGGTTTCGCCGGCACCGACGAGGCCAGCCTGGTGGAACGGGCCGGCACCCAGGTTGCCGTTGTGCCAGGGTCACCCGCGAACCTCAAGATCACGCAACCCGGTGATCTCGAGCTCGCCGAGTTCTACCTCGCTCGCCGCCATACGGCATAGGGCAACACGGAGGCATACATGGCGCGCGGGAAAGAGAGGCTTTCATGAATATTCGCATCGGTCACGGCTGGGACTCCCATGCCTTCCAGGCCGGCGTCCCGCTGCGTATCGGCGGCATTGCCATCGAGCATCCCGAAGGATTGGCGGGTCACAGCGACGGTGACGTGTTGCTGCACGCGCTCACAGATGCGCTGCTCGGCGCCGTCGCCGCGGGCGACATCGGTACCTTCTTTCCACCCGGCGACCCGCGCTGGAAGAACGCCGACTCCACTGTCTTCCTCAACCTGGCGCTCGAAGAGATTCAGCACGCCGGCTACCGCATCGTGAATCTGGACGCGACGCTCGTGCTGGCCAAGCCGAAGATCTCGCCCATCGCCGGCGAAATCCGCGAGCGGCTCGCCGATCTGCTGGGCCTCGATACCAAGGCCATCTCCATCAAAGCCAAAACGCCGGAAGGCCTGGGCCTGGATCACGTCGCTCAGGCGCATGCGAGCGTCCTGCTGGAGAAGGTAGACGACCCGGACGAGATCAAGTCCATGAGCGCTGTCATCGAAAACCAGCGTCACCTGGAAGACGTGGTGCGAAACCTGCTCGCCGAGGTCCACGGCACCACTCCGCAGCGGCAGACAGTGAAGGTGAAGGTCTTCGATACCGAGGACATCACCTAAAGCCAATCACGAAGCCGCCCGCTTACTATCTCTCCGGAGGCACGGATTTCTCCGGCACAGATCGGTCATAGATGACGCGGCCGTCGAAGATGGTGAGATCGACGTGCGTGTTCTGGATCTGGACCGGATCGATATGAAAGATGTCCTCGGAGAGAACCGCTAGGTCAGCTAACTTGCCCGGTTCCAGTGAGCCTTTGATCTTCTCGTCGAATTGCGCATACGCAGAGCCCATCGTGTACGCATGAACCGCCTGAGCCACAGAGATCTTCTGCTCAGGAATCCAGCCGTTGGGATTGCGATTGTCGAGTGTTCTCCGCGTGACAGCCGCATAGATGCCCATCAGCGGTTTCAGCGGCGCGACCGGCCAGTCGGAGCCGAACGCGAGGATCGCGCCGGAATCGAGCAGCGAGCGGAAATCGTACGCGTAGTGGATACGTTCCGGTCCCAAGCGCTTCTCCGCCCAGCGGCCATCGTCGATGGCATGGTATGGCTGCATGGATGCGATCACGTGCAGCTGCGCAAAGCGCGGGATATCCGCCGCGGTGAGGTGTTGTGCGTGCTCGATGCGCAGACGCCGGTCGCGCGGTCCGTTGTCCTTTTCGACGCGCTGGTAAAGATCGAGAATCGTCCGGTTGGCGCGATCGCCGATGGCGTGAATGGCAATCTGCAGCCCGGCCTTGTCTGCGCCCTTCATATCGGTAAACATCTGTTCCGGGTGCTGCAGCTCATCCGTGGCGAGGCCGCTGGTGGTGGGCGCATCGTTGTAAGGGGCGAAGAGCCATGCGGTCGACGCACCGAGTCCGCCGTCGGCAAACGCCTTCAGCCCGCCCACCTGAATGAGGCCGTCGCTGAATCCAGCCTGCATGCCGCTGCCCGCGAGATTCTTCCAATCCAACAGCCTCAGGTTCACGGAGATGCGGACCTTCAGCTGGCCTTCGCGCTCCAG
>DASXGY010000074.1:0-3783 GCA_036488835.1 Acidobacteriaceae bacterium | reverse complement strand
TCGGAGTTCCGTGTGCGCGTACACATTCGCGCACCCAAAGCGGTTGTGCTCAGCAAGGTCATGCTGGAGACGCCGCAGAACGAGCACTGGACGGTGGAGCGCGAGGGCGCACCAGGGCTGGATGATCCGCACAGCACCAGCGGCGATGCGCTCTTCCACGTCACCGTCGCGCAGGACGCCGCCCCGACCGCGCCCTATTTCTCTCGCCCCTCGGTCGAGCAGGCGTACTACGACATCGCCCAACCGGAGTATCGCAATCTCTCCTTCGCACCCTATCCCGTAACCGGCGTTGCCACCTTCGACTACGACGGTGTGCCCGTGCGGCTGGCCCAGGCGGTGCAGACCATGCACCTCGAACTCGGGCCCGGCGCCGTGTATGCGCCCCTGGTGGTTACGCCGGAGTTGTCTGTCTCCCTCGAGCAGCCCTGGATCGTGTTGCCCTTATCCGCCGCGCGCGGCACGCAGCAGCACGACCTCACTGTGCCAGCGCATATTCATGCGACGGATAACGCAACAGGCACGCTGCGCCTGGAGCTTCCGCAGGGCTGGCAGTCGACGCCCGCGACGGCGGATTTCCATCTGCACGCGGGCGAGGATGTCGTCTTCAGCTTCCAGGTACACGCGCCGGCGCTCGAAGCGACGAGCTATCCCATCACCGCAATTGCGGAGAGCGGCAACCGCCGCTTCACTGTGGGCTATGAAACAGCCGGCTACGGCGCGCTGATTCCCTATAACCTCTACCGGGCGGCGCGTACGAATGTTCGCGGCGTGGATGTGACCGTAGCCGGCGACCGCCGCGTCGGCTACGTGATGGGCACCGGCGATACGCTCCCCAGCGCCATAGAGCAGCTCGGCCTGCACGTTGACCAGCTCTCCGCCGCAGATCTCCTGAGCGGCGATCTGTCGCAGTACCAGACCATCGTGCTCGGCATCCGTGCCTATGCCGCGCGGTCCGAGCTGCCTCTCGCCAACGCCCGCCTGCTGGCGTGGGTGCATGCCGGCGGCACGCTGTTGGTGATGTATCAAGGTCCGGAGTTCGACCACGGGTACGCGCCCTACGAGCTGCATCTGAGCTCGCAAGGCATTCCGGAGCGCGTGGTCGACGAGCGGGCCCCCGTCGCGCTGCTCGATCCTAAAGACCCCCTGCTGACCACGCCCAACCGCATCACCGAGGCGGACTTTGACGGCTGGGCCGAGGAGCGCGGCCACTCCTTCATGAGCTCCTGGGCGCCGGAGTACGCCGCCCCTACAGAGACGCACGACGCCGGGCAGGATCCACAGCGTGGCGGGCTGCTGCATGCGAGTTTCGGGAAGGGCGAATACATCTACGTCGCCTTCGCCCTATACCGGCAGACACCGGAAGGCGTGCCAGGCGCCTACCGGTTGCTGGCCAACCTGCTCAGTGCCGGATCGCGCTGAACCCCAATGCAGCCGCGCATATAGCTGATTGCCAAAAGGTAACCGCGTACTCATCGATTCCTCATCTATTCAACCTGCGTTCTCGGGAAATTCACATTCGGCTGCCAGCCTATGGCTACGTCACCCGTGTGCCCCGCCGCCTTGAAAGATGTTTCGGGAAGCCGCGTGGCGAGTTCTGGAGAGAGGCTGAATGAAAAATCATTTGAAGGTGATGGCGACCTGTGTACTTGTGTCGGCCATGGCGACCGCTCAGGCGCAGACAACTGCCCCGAGCGGCGACGCTACAGGAAATGGCACGGTCCGGCATCGGGCGGCACGAAAGGTGACGCCAAAGCGTCCTTCGGTCGAAACGCAGATTCAACAGCTCCGCGAAGACATGGAGTCGCAGATCAACCAGCTGAAGCAGCAGTTGACCGATAGCAATGCTCAACTGCAGGCGGCCCAGCAGCAGGCCGCGGCGGCCAACGCAGCCGCCGCCCAGGCTCAGCAGCAGGCACAACAGCAGCAACAGCAGACGTCTGACAATGCGTCCGCTGTCTCCAACCTGCAGGGCGCGGTCAGCGATCTGAAGACCAACAGCACATCGCTCGCCTCCTCCATCCAGGAGACGCAGACCAACCTGACCAAAAAGATAGAGCACCCCGACGAGATCCACTTCAAGGGCATTACTCTCTCGCCGACAGGATCCTTCATCGAAGCTGCGACCGTGTGGCGCAGCGCTGCTACCGGCGGCGATATCAACACCCAGTTCACCGGGATTCCGCTGCAGAATTCGAACGCTGCTCAGCTGAGCGAATTCCAAGGCACGGGCCGCCAGTCCCGCCTGGCCCTCAAAGCAACCGGCAAGCTGGCCAGTGTGGACATGACCGGCTACTACGAAATGGACTGGCTGGGGACTGGCATCACCTCCAACAACAACCAGTCGAACAGCTACGTCGTCCGCCAGCGCCAGCTCTGGGCACGGGCAGGCTTCCACAACGGGTGGAACATCAGCGGGGGCCAGATGTGGTCATTGGCCACCGAAACCACGAAGGGGTTAGACAACGGCACGGAGATCCTACCCGCTGTGATCGACCCGCAGTACGTCGCGGGGTTTGTATGGACGCGGCAGTATGGTTTCCGCGTCACGAAGGACTTCGGCAACAAGTTCTGGATCGGCGCCTCGGCGGAAAATGCCGAGACCCTGAACCCCGCCGGTTCGAGTCTGCCTACTAACTTGCTGATCGGTTCCGACGGTAACGGCGGCGGCCTCTACAACAACACTGCGAATTACTCGTTCAACCTGGCGCCGGACATGCTCGCGAAGATCGCCTATGAGCCTGGGCCCTGGGGACACTTCGAGGTTTTCGGCATCGGCCGCTTCTTCCGCGACCGTATCTATCCCAACTCAACGACGACGACCACAACTGTCAACGGGGTAACCACGACCACGACGGTTCCGAACTCCATCGGTGCCTACAACGACAGCACCGTCGCTGGCGGCATCGGCGCCAGCGGTCGTGCGTACCTTATGCAGAAGAAGCTCACCGTCGGGCTCAAGGGCCTGTGGGGTGATGGAACGGGACGCTACGGCTCTTCCACCATCGCTGATATCACACTTCGTCCCAATGCTCAGATCGCTCCGCTGCATAACTTCGATGCACTGGCAACGATTGAGGCCAACCCCACCAAACGCATGATGGTGTACGTGAACTACGGCGGCGACTACGTGGGACGCCGCTACTTCGGCAAGGTTGGCTACGGCTCGCCACTTACCAACATGAGCGGATGCAATACCGAACCAGGGCCCACTACGGCAGCCAATCCTGGCTTCGGCGGCGGTACTGGCTTCACTCCGTCGACGCCCGCCAACTGCGGCAACCAGACCAAGGACGTCCAGGAGCTCGCTACCGGCTACTGGTACGACTTCTACCGCGGACCGATGGGCCGTTTCCGTCAGGGCGCCCAATACAGCTACTTCCAGCGCAACATCTGGTCCGGTGCTGGTGGTACGACAAATCCCGGCGGCGGCGCGGAGGGTACCGACAACATCTTCGAGACCTCGATCCGCTACTACCTGCCGTAACCCTCAGCGAACCGAACCTTCAAGGGCACCCGAACCGGGTGCCCTTGTTGTCTTCGGCTCGACTCAACCAGCGCAGGCTCCTGTGGTACCGTTAGTTAGCAGCAGAGCGGTACTGTGAGCTCGTAGCTCAGTTGGTAGAGCAACGCACTTTTAATGCGTGGGTCCTGGGTTCGATTCCCAGCGAGCTCACCAGCAGATCGCCGCTGCTCCCGTTCCATGCCTACATCACTCTCCACATTGGTCGACGCGCGCGCCATCGTGCTGCTGCAGGATGGGCGCACCCGGCTGTGGCACCAGGT
>DASXGY010000037.1:0-5472 GCA_036488835.1 Acidobacteriaceae bacterium | reverse complement strand
GACCGCGCATGCGGCGCGGGGTATCGCGGCAGCCATCGGGGCAAGCGCTCTGTGGGGCACCATGTATGTGCCCTATCGCAAGGCGTACATCAGCGGCATGAACCCGCTCTCCTTCGTCACCGCATTCACCTTTGGCGAGCTCGGCTCCGTCCTCGCGCTGGTGTGGTGGCTGGATGGCGGCGTGCACTCGACTGCCTTTCACTTTGCCGCCTTCCGCGGCGTCCTCTTCTGGCTCTTTCTCGGCGGCTTCGTCTGGGTCATCGGCGACCTCTTCCAGCAGTTCACCGCAAAGTATCTCGGCATCGGACGCGGCATCCCGCTTTCGAATACCAATCAGCTCTGGGGCCTCGCGTGGGGCGCGCTGGTCTTTGGCGAGCTGGCCGGGACAGATCTTACCCACAAGCTGATGGTCCTGGGCGGCTCGGTCATCATGATTCTGGGCGCGCTCGCCATCTCGACCGCAGTCGCCGGCGAGCGTGAACACCACTCCCGCAACCTCGCCATCGAGCGTGAGTGCGATCGCTACCGTCTCGACTACGGCGCCGTCATCGCCGCACAGTCCGGCAGCGAGTTCGACGCGAGCGAGCGCCGCCGCTGGTGGGACTACGCAATCGTCGCCGCCGCCGTAGCCGTCTTTCTCTGGCTCGGCCTCCAGGCTCGTGTGCCCGAGATCGCGATGAACCACGCATGGCTGCTTGCGCTGGTCGTCCTGCTCATCGTCAGCCTGCTCTACTGCGGGCTGCGGCTCCGGCGCCAAACCGGTTTCTCCTGAAGTACGTTCACACTAGTGATCACCGGGCGCAAGCCGAATTCCGATTTCGCAGGTCAATGCTTCGCCATCCGAATGGCGCTGGGATAGAAGAGCTGCAGGTTCGGTTGGAATGATGTGATGCGCAGTGAATAGGACGTGCCCGGCTCGCAGGAAAACTGCGGGTGCAGCACCAGGTCGTAGCTTCCCGGTGCGTCGGCGACGATGGCCTGGAAGAGCGCATCCACTGTCGGCGCGGTGCGGCCGCCGGTCGCCTCGAATTGCTCCTTCGCACCTTGTGCCGCCAGGCGATAGATCTGCGCCATGTCGTCGCGCGCCAGCAGGTCCAGCGTGCGGTCGGCTGCGAACGGGTCTGCGTCCGGCGACCCATCCGGCGAGACGGGAGGCTGCGCCAGTTCGACGATGACGTGGCGTCCGGCGCGCGCCTGCAATTGACGGAATGCTTTGCGCTCGGCGGTGGTCCAATCCGCGATACTGTTCGTCGCCGGACCAGCTCCTGCCTCCGTCTGGACTGCATGTGCCTGCACTGCATGCAGCAGGGCCGCCCGCAGTGCAGCTTCCTCTGCGCCCGCAAGGAACGGAGAAACAGACCCATCCGCGGCCAGCACCGCGACCTCCCAGTGGAAGCGTGCCGCCGCGTGCAGGTTGCGCAACACGGCATCCACCGCCCCGGCATCGATCACAGCCTGCGGCCGCATCACGATCAACACATTGGTGTCCGGTACATTCGTCTTCTCCGGTTCGTCGCTCTGCAGGGTACGAATCTCCGCACTCCCAAGGCTGAACCAGAGGTAGAGATCCTGCGGGCGCAGGCCAGCCGCAGGCGAGCCATCCGAATGCCGCGCCGTCAGCCGCAGGTGCGTGTCCGGGCAGTCCGTGCGGTCGGGATTGCGCTGCCGCAGGATCTGGGAGTGTCCTGCCGGCAACAGCATGGCCGCCGCCAGCAATACCAGCACTGCCGATGCCGCGTTGTTCTTCAGTTGCGCGATTGCCTGGGATCTCCACCGCATCCGGATCATGTGTCAGTCTAGTTTGTTGCGTTTCGCCTTGGATGGGGGCGCCCTATTCGTGGTTTAGTGGATGAACGGGGTGGTGCCGCTCCGTCGAACGGCTAGCCCGCCTTAAGAGGAGCTCCATGCACAGGATCTTTTCTGATCTGAAGCTGGTCTTCCGGCAATTGTGCAAGGCTCCCGGATTCGCGGTAACCGCGGTACTGATGCTGGCCTTCGGCATCGGCGCGACCACGGCCATCTTCTCCATCGTCGACGGAGTTCTCCTTCGGCCGCTGCCCTTCCCCAATGCCAACCGCCTCGTTACCCTGGGAGATCAGCTGAGCGGCACCGACTGGGGACAGCACGACTCCGGCCCCGTCACCGGCCCCGAGGTCATCACTTACCCGCGCGATACCCGATCCTTTGCGTACCTTGGCGGCTTTGGTTTTTCGAATTTCGAGCTCTCAGGAATCGGCCAGCCTGCACAGATCAACGCCTCCCGGATGACGCCCTCCGTCTTTTCGGCCCTCGGCATCGCACCGCTGATGGGCCGCGTCTTCACTGCGCGCGAAGATCAGCAGAAGGAACAGGTCGCGGTCCTCAGCTACGCCACCTGGAAGAGCCGCTTCAACGGCAACCCGCACATCCTCGGTGCAAAGATTCTGCTGGATCGCAAACCCTATCTCATCATCGGGGTCATGCCCAGAAGTTTCGAGTTCCCGCTCAATCCCGGTCGTCTTAACCGCAGCGAACTCTGGGTTCCGATGAGCTTTTCTCCGCAGGAGATATCTCCTGAGGCCGAGTCCAGCTGGTATCTGGGAATGGTCGGTCGCCTCAAGCCCGGCGTCACCCCAGCGCAGGCGCAGAGCGATGCGGAAGGCGTGGCGCAGCAGATCATGCGCAACTATCGACCCAATGACGCGAACTTTCGCATACGGGCCGTGGTGTACCCCTTGCAGCAAATTACCGTGCTCGAAACCCGTCCTCTTCTGCGGATGCTCTTCCTCGCCGTCGCTGTCGTGCTGCTTATCGCCTGCGCCAACTTTGCCGGCCTCTTGCTTGTCCGTGCCATCCGTCGTCAGCGCGAAACCGCTGTACGCCTCGCCCTCGGCGCGCCACCGCTCACGCTCCTGCTGCAAACAATTCTCGAAAGCCTGGTCATCAGCATCACTGGCGGCTTCCTCGGCGTCGGCCTCGCCGCTCTCACCCTTGCCATCGGCAAGAATCTCCTGCCCGAAACGTTGCCGCGGATGAACGAGATCACGCTCAACTGGACCGTCGTCGGCTTCGCGCTTTTCCTCGCACTTTTCACCGGCGTGCTCTGCGGATTGGCTCCGGGGTTCGCCGCTCTCCGCACCAACGTGAACGCCTCTATGAGAGAGGGCGGGCGAAGCGGCTCCGCGGGCGGCAGCCACACGCGCCTGCGCTCCACGCTCGTCGTGATGGAGATCGCTGTCGCGCTGATCCTGCTCACCACCTCCGGCCTGCTGCTGCGCAGTTTCAGCAACATGAGCGCAGTCGATCTCGGCTTCCGTCCCGACCACGTCACGACCGCCAGCTACTCTCTGCCGCAGAAGCAATACTCCAAGCAGCCGCAGATCGACACGTTTAATCGCCAACTGGTCCAGCAACTGCGGCAGCTACCGGGGGTTCAGTCTGTCGGCCTCACCAGCACACTTCCGGCCACGGGCGACGGCATTACAAGCTTTGTTGTAGAAGGCTACGTCGATCCCCGCGGACCCGACCGGAGCACCGCTTCGCCTTCTCAGGTCATTGGCGCCTACTTCAAAGCCATTGGCATCCCGCTGATTCGCGGACGCTATTTCACCGAGTCCGACAACGCCGACAACCAGCTTGTCGTGATCGTGAATCACGAATTTGCCGAGCACTACTGGCCGCATCAGGATCCCATCGGAAAGCGTATGCGGGGCGGCACGGTAAAGTCGGAAACTCCCTGGATGACCGTCATCGGAGAAGTGGCTGACGCGAAGCTCACCTCGCCCGACGCCGACGCATCGGAGCAGTTCTACCAGCCGGTTGCACAGCTGGAAAAGGATGCCGGTAGCTTCGCTTCGCCGACCGATCTGAACGGCAACGGCGGATACATCGTTCTCCGTTCCGCGCTTCCGCCAGAGCAGATGGAGAATGCTCTCCGCGCAACTGTCCGCTCCATCGATGCGCAGTTGCCGCTCAACCAGGTCCAGAGCATGGACTTGGTTGTCGCCCAGAGCGAAGCCCCGCGCCGCTTCAACACCATCATCATCTCCAGCTTTGCGCTGGCCGCAGTGTTGCTTGCCGTGCTCGGCATCTACAGCATCATCGCGTTTTCCGTCGCCTCACGCGTGCAGGAGATGGCCATCCGCATGGCCCTGGGCTCGCAGCGCTCGCACATCATGCGCCTCATTCTCATCTCCGGCCTCAAGCTCGCCGCCATCGGCTGCGTTCTCGGCCTCGCTGGTGCGGCGGCCGCGTCGAGCATTCTCCGGTCGTTTCTTTTTCACGTGAGTCCATTCGATCCCTTGGTCATGATCCTGGCGGCAATCACTGTATTCACCCTGGCACTGATAGCCTCGGCTATGCCCGCGCGCCGCGCCGCCTCCGTGGATCCCATCCAGGCGTTGCGCGGGGAATGATCTCGCCCTGCTGTCGAATTTCTGGTTTTCCTGCGGCGCGCTCCTGTGTGGAGCGGGCAACCGAAACGGACCTGCCATAAGTAACCTCCAAACGCTTGCCAAGGGGCTCCCGACGAATCTATCGTTGGAGTGTTGGGAAGCGTTTACTGAAACGACCAAAACTCTTTCCCCGAGGTGACCCGTATGGCGACGACACAGCAGCCCGCTGCTCCCATGGAAAGTCTCGAAAACTGGGACGAGTTCCTCGAAGGGCGCTACAAGGAAGGCAAGTCGGAGGAGGAGTTCCGCCAGTACGACAAGCAGGCCAATCCAGGCGTTGCGGAGTTCTACCGCATCAACCACGAGCAGCAGACGGTGGCGTATGTCCTGGGCAAAGAAAAGGAGTACTTCGGGCTGACTCGCGGCAGGAAGAATATCTGGGAGGCGGGCGAGTATCTGAACACACTGGTCGACGACAGCGATCCAGACACCGACCTCACCCAGATGGAGCACCTGCTGCAGACCTCCGAGGCCATTCGCCGCGACGGTCACCCGCGCTGGATGATTGCCACCGGCTTCGTGCACGACCTGGGCAAGTGTCTGTGTCTGTATGGCGAGCCCCAGTGGGGAGTGGTCGGCGATACCTTCCCTGTCGGCTGCGCATGGTCGGAACAGATCGTCTTTCCCGAGTACTTCGCTGCCAATCCCGATCGCAACGTGGCCGAGTACCAGACCAAATACGGCATCTACCAGCCCAACTGCGGCCTCGAAAGCGTGCACATGTCCTTCGGACACGATGGCTACATCGCCGAGGTGCTCAAAAATAACCTGCCCGACGAGGGGCTCGCCATGCTGCGCTTCCACTCGTTTTACGCATGGCACAAGCACGGCGCGTATCAGCACCTAATGAACGAGAAAGACCACGCCATGCTGCCCTGGGTGCAGAAGTTCAATCCTTATGACCTCTACTCCAAGGGGCACACCAAACCGGACATGAAGGAGTTGAAGCCCTTCTACGATGAGCTCTTTGCCGAGTTCTTCCCCGGAAAGCTCGCCTGGTGATGCCTGCGCAGAACGACGAAGCGCCAACGAAGCCGCT
>DASXGY010000023.1:0-5115 GCA_036488835.1 Acidobacteriaceae bacterium | reverse complement strand
GAAGGCGGGCACTCGATCGAGAACTCGCTCGACCTGCTGCGCTACTACTACAAGCTGGGTGTGCGCTACATGACGCTGACCTGGTCGAACTCGAATGACTGGGCGGATTCCTCCGGCGACTTCACCGATCCCAACGTCCACCACACCAAGGAGGGGCTGACGGAGTTTGGCAAGGACGTGGTGTATGAGATGAACCGCCTGGGCATGATGGTGGACATCTCGCACGTGGCGGACCAGACGTTCTACCGCACGCTGATCCTGACACGCGCGCCGGTGATTGCGTCGCATTCCTCCGCGCGGGCGCTGACCAATGCACCACGGAACATGACCGACGAGATGCTGCGCGCGCTGGCGAATAACGGCGGCGTGGCGCAGGCCAACTTCTACTCCGCGTTTATCTCAGAGAAGTGGGGGAAGGCCTGGGAGGCGCAGAAACCCGAACGTGAGGCCGCGGAGAAGGCGGCCGAGGAGAAGGCCAAGGCCGAGGGCAAACCGTTGACCTACGGTCAGGAAGATGCGATGGACAAGGCGTGGGCAGCGAAGATTCCGCGGCCGCCGTTGAGCGACCTGATCGACCATATCGACCACATGGTGAAGGTGGCGGGGATCGACCACGTGGGCATCGGATCGGACTTCGATGGCATTCCGTCGGCGCCGGAGGGCATCGATTCCGCAGCAGACCTGCCGAAGATCACGGCGGCGCTGAAGGAGCGCGGCTACAGCGAGGCGGACTGCCGCAAGATCATGAGCGGCAACCTGCTGCGCGTGTTTGCGCAGGTAGAGAAGGTGAGCAGGCAGTTGCAGGCAGAGGAGAAGGGACGGCCGAAGATTACGGAGTCGCAGCCATTCCACAAGTAGAGTGGCATTGTAGAAATGCGGCTGATAGCGTGGACCGGTTTGGATCGGGCTATCAGCCGCAGTTGGTAGTGCGACTCACTTGCTAGTGGTTATCAGTGTTAAACGGAAACAGCAGCCAGGGCGTAGACACCACGTTGGGTCCCGTAATGGACGCGCATCTCTTGCTCAACGGGCCAAGTGCGCAACCCCACCAGTTCTGAGTCGCATCCACGCTGCCGGTTCCAAGGTTGTCGACTCCGATTGCCCTGTTGTTGAAGTCGTTCAGATGAACGTTCACCTGGCCGGAAGGCGCTTTGAAGGCGACATCGATGGCTTCATCGTCGAAGACATTCTGCGAGATGACAGTGCCGGTGATCGGCGCCACGCTGTAGACATTGATGCCGGTAGGCCCTGACGTCGCCGCGTCAGCGGCATCTGCTGCATTGCCGGAGATGCGGTTGCCGACGATCACGTTGTCATTGAAATTGACGGGCGGGGCTGGAGCGGGAGGTGCTGCGTGATTGTGCATGGCGACGCCGGGCTGGCCGTTGTTGCGCAGATCATTGTCGAAGACCAGATTGCCCCAGGTTGCGGTACCCGGAGACGGCGCGAACATGCCAACTCCGGCGCCTGCCCCGGGAACCTGGAAGCCATTGTGCGACGACTCATTGTGGACGATGCTGTTCTGGAAGACGCCGAAGGAGACCTTCGCGGTGGGGATCACCGTGGTGGCCGGCGGGTGCGAAGCCATGGTGATGCCGCAGTCGTAGGGATTCTCGTGGACGGAATTGCCACTGATGAGGTTGTTGCGGCTGGCGCCGGTTTCATCGGAGGTGAGAATGCCGCCCGAGTTGCCCTCGACATCGTTGCGAACGATCGACGAGTGATCTGCGCCCATGAGGTGGATGCCCTCGCCGCAGTCTTCACCTTCGCTGGTTTCAAAGGCGGGAATGCCGGGACATGCCGGGGTGGCAATATCGAGCGACCTATCGTTGTCCATGACGTGGTTGTCGACGATGGTGACGTCAGAAGCATTCGCGATGAGGATGCCTTCGAAGTTCGCGTTGCGGATCTTGAATCCGGATACCAGCACCCCGGTTACGCCCGCATTGGGAGCGGCCGCCATGCCGTTGATGAAGATGCCGTTCGACAGTCCCTTGGCATCGATGATGGACCCGCCTTTTACTACTGCAACCAGCGAGAGGGACTTGGTGATGACCACCTGCTCCTTATAAGTGCCTGGCACGACGAGAATGGTATCGCCGGGTGATGCTGCTGCGACGGCCGCGGAGATAGAGGACTTACAGCCAAACTTTCCCCCCGGGTTGACGCACAAAGTGGCCGCCAGACTGGAAACTGCACACAAGGACAGCACCCCAAGTCCGATGAGACAGCGCACAGAATGACGATGGACACTGCCAGATGGCATAACGATCAAGCCTTGCAACATGGATTTCTCCTTACCTGCAATGTAGTTGTCTGAAATAGAGAGGGATGGAATAGTGGGGGAACTCAGACCGCCGATGATAGTAGTCCTGGCATTCGGCCGGCACAAGTGAATAAATCAGCGCGATTCATAGGGGGTTTACAAACAAGATGAAACAGCTATCGATTGGTGCTGCGCTCGTAGTGGGCGTGCTTCTAGGTGCCGCCGGCGCTATGCGCTCGCAGCAGACGGGGACACAGCGAATCGTGCAGTTCGAGAATGACGATGTGAAGGTGTGGAAGTCGATCGTGGTTCCGAACGCACCGTTGACCATGCATCGCCACGAGCATGGACGAGTCATCATTCCGCTTCGCGGGGGCACGATGAAGATCGTCGAGCAGAGCGGCGGCAGCGAGGCGCACGTGTGGGAGACCGGTAAGGCCTACTGGCTGCCTAAGAACGCTCCGAACACGATGCACGCGGATGTAAACGCCGGCGATCAGCCGATCGAGGTAATGGTGGTGGAACTGAAGAAGGACCAGTAGCCAGCGGTTCATGAACAGCCACGCTCAAATCAATTTGAGAAGGCGCTCCGCGTTGCCGTGGGCGATGCGCTCTTTATCGGCAACGCTGACCGGTAACCGATCCAAAAACGCACGCGCCTGCGCCATCGATGCATAGGGATGGTCGGCTGAGAACATGATCCGTTCGACGCCTACTTCGAGCAAGAGATCCAGGAATGTCGGGGTGAAGTTGAAGCCGCTGAAGGTGTAGTGGACATTCTGGCGGAGATAGAAGCTGATCGGATGTTGGAGGTTGGTCATGGCCATGGGCATCACATCGAGCCGCTCGAGCATGAACGGCAGGCCTTCGCCCATGTGCCCAACCACGATCTGCAGCTTGGGATAGCGATCGAAGACTCCACCAAGGATGAGACGGATGACATGGATCGCGGTCTCGATATGCCATCCCCAGCCTGGCCCCGCCAGCATGTCACTTACCATGGGCGAGAAACCTGCGTAGGACGCCTCGATCACTGCCTTCGGCGGCGGTGTGGGATGAAGATAGATGGGAACGTCGAGCGCCTCTGCGCGTTCCAGGATTGGCCAGAAGAATGTATCGTCCAGGTATCGACCCCGGACATGGCCGTTGATTGCGGCGCCCTTGAAGCCGTACTCATGGACCGTGCGCTCCAGCTCGACGACGGCGGCTTGCGGATCGGCAGTCGGCAAGGAAGCAAATCCTGCAAAGCGGCTGGGATAGGCCCTGACTGCCTCCGCGACGCGATCGTTGGCTTCGCGGGCCATTGCAGTCGCCGCAGCCGCGTCAAGCTGCTCGGTTCCCGGAGAAGTCAGCGACAGCACCTGCATATCAATCCCCGCAGCGTCCATCTCCGCGATTCTCTTCTCGCCAAGATCGCAGAGCTGCTCAACGAGCTTTGCGGCCCGATCGCCAAATCTGGCTGCTCGCTGCTTGAGATCTTTTCCCGGTCCATCCAGAAATTCCGGGGTCGCGTAGTGTTCTTCGAGAGTGATGGTTCGCATGATTGGTCTGCTCTGCCTCGCTGATTCGATTATTCCTCAGGGTTGCTCAGAAGAGGGTTGCTCAGAAGCGGCCGGCGATGCAAGGCGCGCCGCATTGGGGGCATGAGCCGGGTGCTCAGGAGGCGCGACAAGCCTCTGTCAACAGGTCTAGAATCCCGGCGTGCCGGGGAACGGGATCGAAACCGCTCTCTGGAAAGGAGCGAAGAGTATGGCGACAATTACCGCGCTGCGGCCCGGGACGTATGGATTCCCGGTGAACATTCGCAAGCAATATCAGAACTTCATTGGCGGCGAGTGGACCAAACCCGCCTCAGGCAGCTATTTCGAGAACGTGACGCCGGTCACCGGGCAGGTGCTGTGCGAGATTCCGCGCTCGAATGCGGCCGACATCGACAAGGCGCTGGACGCGGCGCACGCGGCGAAGGCGGAGTGGGGCAAGACTTCACCCGCGGTTCGGGCGCGCATCCTGGAACAGATCGCCCAGCGCATGGAAGACAACCTGGAGATGCTGGCCACGGTAGAGACGTGGGACAACGGCAAGGCGATCCGCGAGACGATGGCCGCCGATCTGCCGCTGGCGATCGATCATTTCCGCTACTTTGCGGGGTGCATTCGCGCGCAGGAGGGTGGGATCTCCGAGCTCGACGAGACCACGGTGGCCTACCACTACCACGAGCCGCTGGGCGTGGTGGGGCTGATCATTCCGTGGAACTTCCCTCTTCTGATGGCTACGTGGAAGCTGGCGCCGGCGCTGGCGACGGGCAATGCCGTGGTGCTGAAGCCGGCGGAGCAAACGCCGCTCGGCATCCTTGTGCTGATGGAGCTGATCCACGATCTGCTGCCGCCGGGCGTGCTGAACGTGGTGAACGGGTTTGGACTGGAAGCGGGCAAGCCGCTGGCATCGAGCTCGCGTGTGAACAAGGTTGCGTTTACCGGCGAGACGACAACGGGGCGTCTCATCATGCAATACGCCTCGCAGAACATCATTCCGGTGACCCTGGAGCTCGGGGGCAAGTCGCCGAACATTTTCTTTGACGATGTGCTGCAGAGCGATGACGCGTTCTTCGATAAATCGCTCGAAGGCTTCGCGATGTTCGCGCTCAATCAGGGTGAAGTCTGCACCTGTCCGTCGCGCGCGCTGATTCAGGAGAGCATCTACGATCGCTTTATGGAGCGCGCCGTGAAACGCGTGAAGGCGATCAAGCAGGCGAACCCGCTGGACAAGACGACGATGATGGGCGCGCAGGCCTCGACAGAGCAGATGGAGAAGATCCTGTCTTACTTCGACATCGGCAAGCAGGAGGGCGC
>DASXGY010000452.1:0-6485 GCA_036488835.1 Acidobacteriaceae bacterium | reverse complement strand
CGCGACGGCGGCCCGCGCGCTGCGATCATCAGCAACTCACTCTGGCGCACGGCATTCCAGAGCGACCCGCACGTGCTGGGCAAGACCATATTGGTCAAGGGAGAGCCCTACTCCGTCGTCGGCGTGCTTGGACCGCGCTTCTCTCTGCCCGAGGCAGCCGATATCTATACACCCATCCGGCCCACCCGCGGCGGCGAGGGCGGAGGCACCAACTACAGCTTCATGGCGCGGCTGAAGCCCGGCGCCACCTGGCAGGAGGCAAACGCCACGCTGGCGCGCCTGCACCCGAAGATGCTGAACTGGCACGAACACGATCTGCGGCCAGGCGAGCGGCGTGCACTGCAATTCATCCCACTTGAAGAACACCTCAGTGCAGGCGAGCATGATCCCGCGCTCGCCCTGCTGCTCGCCACCGGCTTCATCGTGCTGATCGCCTGCGCCAACCTCGCCAGCCTCACGCTGGTGCGCATGCGCCGCCGCTCCTACGAGCTGGCCACGCGTCTCGCACTGGGCGCCGGCCGCTGGCCCCTGACGCAGCAGTTGTGGGCCGAGAGTGCGCTGCTCGCGATTGTGGGCGGTATCATCGGCCTGGTAACGGCCATCGGACTGCTCCGCGCTCTGGTGGCGTTGCTGCCGCCGGAGATTGTGCCCTTCGGCGGCGTCGCGCTCGACGGACGTGTCCTGTTCTTCACGCTCGCGATTTCCATCGGCACCAGCCTGCTCTTCGGCATGCTGCCCGCCCTCGCTGTCTTCCGCATGGACCCGGCCATGGTGCTGGGCCAGCGCACCGTTGCCGGCACCCGAGGGCGCCGCGCACGGCAGTTGCTGATCGTCGTTGAGGTTGCGCTGACCGTCGTGCTGCTGACCGGCTCCGGACTGCTGATCCGCTCTCTGATCCACTTACAGATGCTGCCGCCCGGCTTCGATGCGAACGGCGTGCTCACCGCCCAGACCTCCCTCGATCAGGCCGACTATCATGACCCCGCACGCTTCACCAAGCTGATGCTGGAGAGCGTCGCCGCCATGCAGCGCATCCCCGGCGTCATGCAGGCCGCCGTCGGGCTGAGCCTGCCCTATGAGCGCGGCCTGAATAACGACGTGACCGTGAAAGACGGCAAGCAGGCTGGGCAGCAGGCGATGACCAGCGAGATCTACATCACTCCCGCCTATTTTGATGCTCTGAGCATCCCGCTGCGCGACGGCCGCGCCTTTGCCGACAGCGACACCGCGATCAGCGAACCGGTTGCCATCGTCAACGAGAGCTTCGCGCGGCAGATCCTGCACGACCCCAATCCAGTAGGCCGCATGCTCAACAGCGACAAAAAGCCCGTGCGCATCGTTGGCATCGTGGACGATGTACAGACGAAGCCGGGCCTCGACGACACCGGCCCCATCAGCACCGAGCGCACACTCTACATCCCGGCAACACAGGTGCCGGGCGACCTCCTCGCGCTGGTCCACGTCTGGTTCCAGCCAAGCTGGATCATCCGCTCGAGCCATCTCGATGCGCAGACGCCCGCGGCAATGCAGCGCGCACTCAGCTCCGTCGATCCCAATCTACCCTTCGCCAGCTTCCACACCATGGACGATCTGCTCGCCACCGCGCTCGCGCAGCAGCGCATCGAAGTGGCGTTGCTCACTTCGCTCGCCGTCCTGGCGGTGCTGCTGGCCGCGCTCGGCATCTTCGCGCTGGTCTCCAGCGTCATCACGGATCGTCAGCGCGAGTTCGGTATCCGGATCGCGCTGGGCTCGCCGCTCTCCGACTCGATGCTCGTGGCCGTCCGCTCCGGCGTGGTGCCGGCGGTCATCGGACTCGCGAGCGGCTTGACGCTGGCTCTCGTTGTCCTGCGAGCCATGCGCAGCGCGCTCTTCGGCATCTCCAGCTACGATCCAGTCACGCTGATCGCGACCATGCTGCTTCTGCTGGCACTTGCCGCCCTCGCCAGCCTGCTCCCTGCGTTGCGCATTACACGCATTCAACCCGTCGAGGTGCTGCGGGCCGAATAAGCTGCGTCAGACTTGTTGCGCTGCTTCAGGATTCTGAACTGACCTCTCGCACCAGCAGACGATCGCCCTCGCGTAGATAGCCTTTTCTTCGGAACCATTCGTCCATCGCCAGTGTGAGCGCATCGATCGGCACGCGCAGTCCCGCCTCCAGGCTTCCGTCCGCGACGGGCAGCGTGTCGTCGAAGGCGGCGCTGTTCGTGAAGTTGCGCATGGCAAAGTTGTCGATCCAGGCCAGCGAACAAGGCTCTGGTGCGCCGCCGTCACGTACATACTCGACACTCAGCTTGCGGACGAACACTGAGGCTACCGCCGCGCCCGCGGACCTGCCGCGCGCACGGCGGCCGGCGCATCGAAGCGCGCAAAGTTCGCTTCAAATTGCGCCGCCAGTGCAGCAGCCTGGCGATCGTATGCAGCCTTGTCCGCCCACGCGTTGCGCGGGTTCAGCAGCTCGGTCGGCACGCCGGGACAACTGGCGGGGATACTCAGACCGAACGCTGGCTCGGTCGTGAACGCAGCGTCCGTCAAACTTCCGCCCAGCGCCGCCGTCACCAGCGCGCGCGTGTGCGGCAGGCTCATACGCTGGCCCACGCCGAAGACGCCGCCCGTCCAGCCGGTATTCACCAGCCAGCATTGCGCGCCGTACTGGCGCAGCCGCTCGCCCAGCATCGCCGCGTAGACCTTCGGAGCCAGCGGGATAAAGGGCGACGCGAAGCAGGTAGAAAACTCCGGCACCGGCTCGGAGCCAAGTCCCGCCTCGGTCCCCGCAAGCTTCGCCGTGTAGCCGGAGAGGAAGTGATACATCGCCTGCTCCGGCGTCAGCTTCGCGATCGGGGGCAGCACGCCGAATGCGTCCGCCGCCAGGAAGAGCACATTCGCGGGCTGCCCGCCCATCCCCGGAACGACGGCGTTCTCGATGAACTCGACCGGATAAGCGGCCCGGGTATTTTCTGTGTAACGAATGTCTTCGTAATCCGGATCGCCGGTGCGCGGATCGATCACCACATTCTCCAGCACCGCCCCGAAGCGGATCGCGTGATAGATCTGCGGCTCTTTCTCCTCACTCAAATCGACGCACTTGGCATAGCAGCCGCCTTCGAAGTTGAAGATGCCGCGCTCGCCCCAGCCATGCTCGTCGTCGCCGATCAACCGCCGGCGCGGATCCGCGGAAAGCGTCGTCTTGCCGGTCCCGGAGAGACCGAAGAAGAGCGCGGTCATGCCATCCGCGCCCACATTGGCCGAGCAGTGCATGGGGAAGACATCGCGCTCTGGCAGCAGATAGTTCATCACGCCGAAGATGGACTTCTTCATCTCGCCGGCATATTTCGTGCCACCGATGAGCACGATCTTGCGCGTGAAGTCGGTAATGATGAAAGTCGAAGAGGTAGTGCCGTCGCGTTCGGGGACTGCGTCGAACTCGGGCGCCGCGATCACCGTGAACTCCGCCAGGTGCTCCGCCAGCTCCGCGGGCTGCGGACGCACGAAAAGCTGCTTCACGAAGAGCGCGTGCCACGCATACTCCGCCACGATAGTGATGGGCAGCCGGTAGTGTGGATCGGCCCCGGCATACAGGTCCAGCACGTATCGGTCGCGCTCCTGCATGTGGTGCTGCACCCGCTCCAGCAGCGCGGCGAAGCGATCCGGCGGAAAGGGCTGATTCACCTTGCCCCAGTCGACGCGGCCCTCGGTCAGCGCATCCTTCACCAGAAACTTGTCGCGCGGCGAGCGGCCGGTGCGCGCCCCGGTCAGCGCAACCACGGCGCCATTCGACGCCAGACGCGCTTCGCCACGGGCAATCGCCGCCTCTACCAGTTGCGGCGTCGACAGATTGCGGTGGACATGCGGCCCCTCTAACAAACTCTTCGACACCGTGCTCGCGATCGCCGCGCCCATATCTCTCCTGTTTCTGCTGAAGCTACAAAACCGTCTATTGTGCCATTCCGCAGGCGGCAGAGGCCAGTCCGGTCACCATGGACGACACGGCCACATCTACAACCCTTCCGGAATCCTCACACCTCCAGTAAGCCGCTGAAAGCACGCGTCTTAAGGTTCGCTTAATGTTCTGTTTCACGCGAAATTCACGAGCTTGGAACGTGGCAGGAATTTGTCATCGCTATCAACATTTGTGGAGGTAGTCATGAAACATCTTGCTCTATTGCTAGCCGGCACCGCTGCGCTGGCTGTCGCCGCCATGCCAGGCCACGCCGAGGATGACGACTGGGGACACAACAACATCAAGCACGTGCTGCTCATCAGCGTCGATGGCATGCACGCGGTGGATTATCAGAACTGCGCACGTGGCGTAAGTGGCGTCAACAACGGCGAGTCCTATTGCCCGAACCTTGCGGCGCTCGGCGCCAATGGCGTGAACTACGTGGCGGCCAGCACATCGCGCCCGTCGGATTCGTTCCCAGGCCTGATGGCGCTCGTCACGGGTGGCACACCTCGCACCGTTGGCGCTTACTACGACGTTGCCTATGATCGATCGCTCGATGCGCCGGCTGTGACCACCGGCGACGGTGTCGCTTCCGGTCCATGTAAACCCGGCGCTGCGCCCACCGGCACACGCACCGAATTCGATGAAGGCATCGACTATGACCTGACCAAGCTGAATGCCGGCGCGCCCGGGGCCGATCTGACAAACGGCGGCATTACAGCGATCGACCCGCAGCGGCTGACGCGCGATCCCAAGGCCGGCTGCGCACCCGTCTATCCCTGGAACTTCGTACGTACGAACACCATCTTCGGCGTCGTCCATAACGCGGGCGGGTACACCTCCTGGTATGACAAGCACCCCTCCTATTCCGCGGTGGCCGGACCGGGCGGCGGCTCTCTGAACGAATACTTCTCGCCGGAGATCAACTCCACCGTTGTCGCGCTTCCGGGTTATTCGACGCCAGCAGGCGTGTCGTGCAGTCCGATCCCGGATCCTTCGTCATTCGGGGCAAGTGTCTGGACCAATAGCTTCGCCAACATTCAGTGCTACGACACGATCAAAGTAGATGGCATCCTGAACCAGATCCACGGCAAGGACCACAACGGTAATTCGACGCGGGTCCCAAATCTCTTTGGCATGAACTTCCAGGCCGTCAGCGTGGGCCAGAAGCTGATTGAAAAAGGCGTCGGCACCGGCGGTTATCTCGACGCGTCGGGCACACCGAGCGAGCTGCTGGCGCAGGAGATCGAATTTGTCGATAGCTCCATCGGCAAGATGGTGAACGATCTGAAGGACACCGGAGAATTCGATTCGACTCTGATCATCATCACGGCGAAACATGGCCAGAGCCCGATCGATCCTCATCGTTACAATGGCGTCCCCGGACCAAGCGGCGACAACGGCACTACGCCGGCGACGTTGCTGTCCAACCTGATCCCCTTCTCCGAATCGCCGCTGAATCCCACTGGCATCGGCGCTACAGAGGACGATGTCTCACTGATCTGGCTGAACAATTCGAGCCAGACGGCTTCGGCTGTCTCGATCCTTGAAGCGAATGCCAGCAAGATCGGGCTGGGCTTACTCTTTTACGGTCCCACACTCGCACTGAACTACAACACGCCAGGGCTGCCACCCTATGGCGATCCCCGCACACCGGACATCATCGTGACGCCGAACCCGGGCGTGGTCTACACCGGCAGCTCGACGAAGCAGTCCGAGCACGGCGGCTTCTCCCACGACGACACCAACGTGATCATGCTGCTCTCCAATCCCAGCTTCCGTCCGCACACGGTCTACTCCGACGTGTCCACCACCCAGGTAGCCCCGACGATTCTGAAGGCGCTCGGACTCAATCCCGGAGACCTGCAGGCGGTGCAGTTGGAAGGCACCGCGGTGTTGCCGAATATAAGCCTGGAGTAAAACGATCGATAGCACTCCGATAAACGGAAACGGGGCGGCGTTTCTTCATGAATCGCCGCCCCACTGTTTTAAGGGCGCGCCGCCCCTGCACTTTTTTGAGCGTTTGCACCCTACCGCCAAAGATGGTCTGATCGGTTTCGTGGCGTCCACTGACATCGACCGCAGCCAGATCGATCGCACCATCGACGCCGTGTGGCGCATGGAGTCCGCGCGCGTCATCGCCGGACTGACGCGCATTGTGCGCGATGTCGGCATCGCCGAAGAGCTGGCGCAGGACGCACTGGTCGCCGCACTCGAACAATGGCCCGCGTCCGGCGTGCCGCAGAACCCCGGCGCGTGGCTTATGGCCGCCGCCAAGCACCGCGCCATCGATCTGCTGCGCCGCAACACGCGCATCGAACAGAAGCACGAAGAGCTCGCCCGCGAACTCGAAGACCAGCAGCAGCGCTCCTTCGCCGACTTCGCTACCGCCCTCGCCAGCGCGGCCGACGGCGATATCCAGGACGACCTGCTCCGCCTCGTCTTCATCTCCTGCCATCCCGTGCTCTCGCCCGAATCGCGCGTCGCCCTCACCCTGCGCCTGCTCGGCGGCCTCACCACGCCGGAGATTGCCCGCGCCTTTCTC
>DASXGY010000450.1:0-2204 GCA_036488835.1 Acidobacteriaceae bacterium | reverse complement strand
CTTTATGCCCATTCGCCGGGAAGCTTTTCTTAAGGGTTACTTATCGGCTGCCGCGCCCACCCCGAGCACCTTCACGATGACTCGCTTGCTACGCTGACCGTCGAATTCGGCGTAGAAGATGCGCTGCCAGGTGCCCAGGTCAAGATGGCCTCCGGTGACCGGCAGGGTGGTCTCGTGATGCAGCAGCAGCGACTTGAGATGGGCGTCGGCGTTGTCCTCGCCGGTCTGGTGATGACGGTAATCCGGCTTGGCGGGCGCGAGTTCTTCAAGCCACTCGCCGATGTCGTGGATGAGGCCGCTTTCGTTGTCGTTGACATAGACGGCCGCGGTGATGTGCATGGGGGAGACAAAGCAGAGGCCGTCGTCGACGCCGCTCTCGCGGACGATGCGCTCGACCTCGTCGGTGATGTGGACCATCTCATAGCGCTTGCGGGTGTGCATTTCGAGATAGCGGGTGTGGGTGCGCCAACCACATTCGCTGGTGATGTTCTCAGGCTTCTTTGCCATTTGCCTTACTCCGGGAAGATGATTCTTATTCTCTGATGCCGCGCGATCCGAAATCCCTTCCGGCCAAGGCCGCAACCACACGCGAGGCGGCGATGCTGCGCGCGATGTATGAGCGGCTGGCCGAGGCCTACGGGCCGCAGCACTGGTGGCCGGGCGAGACGCCGCTGGAGATCACGCTGGGCGCGTATCTGACGCAGAACACCGCGTGGCGGGCGGTAGAGCGTTCGCTGGGGAATCTGCGCGAGCGCGGTCTTCTCGGAAATGCGAGCGAGTGCGGGTCGATGGACGCGGCGGCGCTGCTGGCTAGGCCGGAGGAGGAGCTGCGCGTGCTGCTGCGGCCCTCGGGCTATATGGTGCGCAAGACGGCGGCGATCCGGGCATTTCTTGGCTTCCTGTTTGCCGAGGCTGGCGGGTCGTTTGAGCGGCTGGCCGCCATGCGTACGGAGGTGCTGCGGCCGAAGCTGCTGGCGCTGCCCGGCGTAGGGCCGGAGACGGCGGACGCGATCCTGCTGTATGCGCTGGGGCACGAGGCGATGGTGGTGGATGAGTATCTGCGGCGGGTGACGGTGCGGCATGGGCTGGCGGCGGAGCGGTCGGGTTACGAGGCGACGCAGCGGCTGGCGTGGAGCGCCTTTGCCGGCGAGCGCGGCAGGCAGCGGGTGCGCCATGCGAATGAGTTTCATGCGCTGATCGTGATGGTGGGCAAGGAACATTGCGGGCCGAAGCCACGGTGTGCGGGATGTCCGCTGGCCTGCTTCCCTGCCCTGCTGCCGGAGCGTTGAGGCGAAAGGATCTACATATCCATGCACTGGTTGACGGAGATCGGACGCGCGTTGACGATGGGCGCCTTGATGGGCTGGCAGATGCTGTGGGCGCTCATTCTCGGCTTTGGACTTTCCGCGGTGGTGCAGGCGACGGTGTCGCGGGAGAAGGTGGCAAAACTGATGCCGGATGGCGGTCCGCGCTCGATTGCGATCGCGTCGGGGCTGGGCGCGGCTTCCTCATCATGCTCCTATGCGGCGGTGGCGATTGCGCGCACGCTCTTCCGCAAGGGTGCTGATTTTCGCGCGGCGATGGCCTTCGAGTTTGCGTCGACGAATCTGGTCTTCGAGTTGGGGCTGTCGCTGATTGTCCTGATGGGCTGGCGCTTTGCGGCGGCGGAGTTCGTGGGCGGCCCGGTAATGATCGTGCTGCTGGTAGTGCTGCTGAATTTGTTTTTCGGCAAGCGGCTGGTGGATGAAGCACGCAAGCAGGCGGAGCGCGGGCTGCTGGGGCGCATGGAGGGCCATGCCGCGATGGACATGAGTGCAGAGGGCGACACATGGTGGGCAAGGCTGCGATCGTCGGAGGCGTTTACCGGCATCAGCAATACTTTTGTGATGGAGTGGGCGGCGGTGCTGCCCGATATTGTGCTGGGGCTGGTGCTCGCGGGCTGCATTGCAGCGTGGGTGCCGGCGGCTTTCTGGCAGCAATTCTTTCTGGTGGGGCATCCGGTGCTGGCGCGCTGGTGGGGACCTTTCGCAGGGCCGCTGGTGGCGCTGGTGTCGTTTGTCTGTTCGGTGGGCAATGTGCCGCTGGCGGCGGTGCTGTGGCAGCATGGGCTGAGCTTCGGCGGCGTGGTCGCGTTTCTATTCGGCGATTTGATCATCCTGCCCATCGTGAATATTCACCGCAAATATTACGGCTGGCGCGCGGCG
>DASXGY010000440.1:0-5631 GCA_036488835.1 Acidobacteriaceae bacterium | reverse complement strand
TCTACCTTCCCGGAGCCTGGCTGCATCCCGGCCGCAATGAAGTGGTGCTGCTCGACCTGGACGGCGGAGCGGCGCCGCCCCTCAGCGGTGTCGATCATGCTCTGATCGACGAGCCGATCCGCCCCTGATTTCGTCGTGAGTCGCGCGGCCGGCGTCGCAAGGATCCTGCACGAAGGCTCGCACTTGTAGGTGGCGGGTCACGATGTGTAAAGTCGGAGCCACACCCGCCTGGTCAGCGCGACCGAGGATGTCTTCACGATGTCGTCTTCTTCAGACGCGCACGCTTCTCTGCTGCGCAGCCACAGCCGCCGCGAATTTTTGCGCCTCGTCGCCGGCACGGCTTCGGCTACGGCTGTCTCCACGCTGGTGCCCTCGGCCTTCGCGGCGGGCATCCAGCCGCGGCCGCGCACTGTCGTGGTCACCTTTGGCGGGGGCGCACGCGATGAGGAGACTTTCGCTCTCGAGGGTCAGCAAAACGTTCCCCACCTTTTGGGTGAACTCATTCCGCAGGGGACATTCTTCACGCAGGTAGTGAACCACGGCATCCTTGGCCATTACGTGGCCACCGCCGGCATCGTCACCGGCTGCTATGAGACATTCGACAACTTCATAGCGCAGCCCACCGCGAATCCAACTGTCTTTGAATACTTTCGCCGCGGCCTCGCACGCCCCATGGACGACGCGTGGGTCATCGCGCCCAGCAATGGATTCCAGCAGATCGGCTTCAGCCGTCACGGCGGATACGAAGGGCAGGGAGCCGGTGTCATTCTGCCTAAGCAACTGCTCGCCGCGGCCGTCAACAGGCAGCGGCCGCAATCGCTGGTGGATTACGAGCATCTGCTGCAGGACAACTACGAGATGCCGGTCTACCGGCCGTCGCTCTCGCAAAACGATGGTGAGCTGCATCTGGAGCAGCTTGCCTCCACGCTGCGGCTCTCGGTCGAGGACTTCACCCGCGACGCTCGCGCACTGGACAGCGCCGATGCGCTCTCCCTCTCCATCGCTCGCCGGCTGATGGCGCAATTGTCGCCATCGCTGTTACTCATCACGCTGCACGATATGGATGTCGCTCACGCCGGAGCGTTTTCGCTCTACGTCGATGCCATTCAGCGTGCCGACCGCATCTGCGGTGAGCTGTGGACGACCATCCAGAGCATGCCTGAGTACAAGGACCGCACCGCGCTCTTCATCATGCCGGACTTCGGCCGCGATGCGGACGGTGATCCGGGCGGCAACGGCTTTCAGCATCACCGCACTGGCGGCGCGATGGCGCGCACCACCTGGCTGCTTGCACTCGGGCCTGGCATCCGGCAAAACGTCACCGTCGATCGTGCCATTCAGCCCATCGACTTGGTGCCCACCATCGGCAAGCGCCTCGGCTTCGATACGCCCTACGTCAAAGGCGCTCCCATTGCGGAGTTGGTGTGAGATCACTCCCATGACGCCCGATCAGCTCAACGCCGCCAGCTTCTCCAGCTATCCACCGCAGGCGCGGGAGTTTGCCACCGCCCATCTCACGTTGCTGCAGCAACTGCCTATCGCTGTCGCACCGGCCTTCCTGCGCGAGATCATCGTCTTCGACTGGCGCTTTCCCGCTGAGCGCCGCACCTTCGAGCGGCAGTGCGTGTGGCTGGAATCGCTGACGCCGGAACAACGTGGCCGGCTGCTTGCGCCCTTCCGGCAGATCACCATGCCGCCCGCGCTCGCGGCCAAGGACTGGGTTGCCGCGCCGCAGCCATTTCTCGAAGAGCTCACCGCCTATCTCTGGTCCAGCAGCCAGATCGATGCCTATCGCCGCGCCGCGCAGGACCTGCTCGCCGTGCCTCTGGACGAAACGCCGCAGAAGGATCGTCTGGTCATCGTCGTTGTCGGCAAAGACGCCACAGCGCCCAGCCCGCAGCTCTTTCGCAAGCTCGCACCGCATGGCGTCACGCTGCACAATCTGCAGTGGACGCCCGAGACCCCGCAGCAGCTTCACCGAACGCTGGAGCAACGCGCGGCAACGCAGGCCGCACCATACAGTCGCTGGTACATTGACGGCGGCGAGCCCTGGCCGCACGATGCGGCTGCGGTCCAGCTGCTTTCCTATGCGCAGTTGCGTCCGGTGCGCGAAAACGTGCTCGAGCGCATGAATCGCTTTACGCAATCCGGTCCAGGCGGGGCGGAGGGCATGCGCAGCATGTTAGAAGGGCTCAACCCCGCGGAGTCCGCGACGGATGCCGTGACCCACGATCCGCTGATGCAACACTTCATCACCATGCTGTTTGTGGAGGGCTCGGGAACGCAGATCTACAGCACATCCTTTGCGCAATGGGCCGCGCGCGAGACCTTGCGCCGCGCTCAGCCGGAGCAGCTACTGGTGCGCTTTGCGCCACGCCAGCGTCAGCGAACGTTGAATCAGCTCTTCGATGCGGCCACCAATGTCGAGGTGCCCGACCCCGAAGGCTCGTTGCGCGATGCAGATATCAGCGCCTACTACATCCTGCTCGATCTGCTGCGCATCGCCGATCCGGCGCACGTCACCTTTCTGGCCTGGCGCGAAAATCAGGGGCACGCAGTGCTCATCTCGCCGCGCGCGCCTGCTGGAAAGAGCGATGATGCTCCGCTCGATCTCTCCGCAGCCCTCGCAAAGTACGCCTAACGCACGGATGTCATCCTGCACGAAGGACCCTGCAGTCGCCTTCGGTCGCGGACAGCAGCATCATTTCACTTCCACTTCAGCCGTCCCACCCTCCACCTGCCGCGCGCGAAACATCCCGAGCGTGTTGTAGCTCCACACCGGATCGCTCTTCTGGTCGAGCACGATCACGCCACCCTCGCCGCCCTTCAGCTTCGCGACCTCACCACGAATCACCTGCTCGGCCGCGGCGTTGGTGCTCATGCCTTTCATCTTCACCAGCGCGCAAATCTCTTTCGCCGCGTCCAGCCGGATAAAGTATTCACCCACTCCGGTAGCGGAGACCGCGCATGCGTCATTCGCTGCGTAGGTTCCTGCGCCGATCACCGGTGAATCGCCGACGCGTCCTGGCAGCTTGCCCTGCATCCCGCCGGTGGACGTGCCCGCGCTCACATCCCCGTACACGTCGCGCGCGACGGCGCCCACGGTTCCGAATCGATGCGCAAACGGCGCCACGCCCTCGGATGTCACCGTCGCGCGTGGTGCGGCAGGCACACCCGGAGGCCGCGGGGGAAGTGGCTTGCCCTGCGCGCGCAGGACGCCCAGCAGCTGCTGCCAGCGCATCTCGGTGAAAAAGTACGAAGGCGGCATCTGCGGCAGATGCTGGCTGACGGCGAAGGCATCCGCACCCGGCCCCACCATCATCACGTAGGGCGAATGCTCCATCACCGCGCGTGCCAGCGCAATCGGATTTTTCGTCGCGCTCACGCCCGCCACCGAGCCCGCCTCCAGCGTCGCGCCATCCATGATCGCCGCATCCATCTCATTCCTGCCCTGTGCGTCGAATGCCGCGCCGCGCCCTGCGTTGAACAGCGGATCATCCTCCAGCACTTCGATCGCTGCTTCGACAGCATCGATCGATCGGCCGCCCTTGCTGAGCACCGCCGCCCCGGTGTCCAGCGCGCGTGCCAGCGATGAGTGATAAGCAGCGGCTGTGGCTGCGTCCATGTGCAGCCACTCTTCTTCACCACCGCCCCCATGAATTGCAATCGCCCATTTCGTCGCACGCGGAGGCGCCGTCTGGGCGAGCGCAGTGGTCGAACAACCAGCCAGAGAAAGCATGGCGAGCAGGAACGAAAACTTCATTCGAATTGGCAACTCTAGTCTCCTGCGCCTGCCATGGATGGCAGTGTCGCTGTATCCAGCGTCCGGATATGCAGCGCGTTCTCCAGCGCCGACGCATCCGCGCTGCTCTTGAGCTGGATCGTGCGCGTCTCGCCCGGCAGCAGGGTGAATGCGTTGTCAGCGAGCGTGACGTCGTGATCGCCGAAGGAGATCCACACATCGCGCGCGAGCGTATCGGCGTGCAGTGTCAGCTCCAAACCATGTGCGCCCGCTGTCACATGTGCGGTGACCTTCGCCTGCGGCAGGCTCAGCTCGCGCGCGGCACGGAAGTAGAGAAGATGGCGCGAGACAACTTTGCCCTCCACGTCCATCGTGAAGACAACAAGCGTTTTCGACGGGTCGGCGCCCTTCAGCAGCGCATCATCCGTGAGCGAGTTGACCCGTGTGCTCGACAGCGGCGTCATTGTCACAGACGTCGTCGATTCCGAGAGCACCTGGCCATCGAAGCTCATCACCTGCATGTGCACGTTTGCCGGCACAGGCATGGTGCGGTCGTTGACTGCGTAAACGTTCGTCGTGCCGTCCTGCCGGATCGGCGCGATCAGCAGATCGTTGTAGAAGCGTCGGGCGTGAAACTGCAGCGCCTTCCACCTGCCGAAGTAGTCGATGCTGGCCCAAGATGCTGCCGGCCAGCAGTCGTTGAGCTGCCAGTAGAGTGAGCCCATCGACCGCGGCCGGCTCGCGCGCAGATGCTCCGCCTCCAGCTCGATGGCCTGCGCCTGCATCGTCTGGCTCAGGTAGACGAAAGCGGGAAAGTCCTTCGGCTCGCCATAGTAGCGGCGAAGGTAGACGAGCAGCCGATCATTGCCGTTGCCATTCGCAAACTTCTGGTGTGCGCGCATCACCGGCGAGTCCAGTGTCTGCTCCGCCGGCGTCGCGAAGGCGCGAACGGTCCGCATATCCGGAAGCGCCTCGAAGCCATACTCGGAGACGAAGCGCGGCGTGTCCTTCAGATAATCCTCGATAGGCGCGGAGCCCGACCACACACTCCACGAGTGCACGTCGCCGTTGTCGTTGCTGTTTGCCTCCGTCTCGTGGTCCGCGCTCGGCGTGCTCGGCCAGTACGGCACCTCGGGATCGTGTACCGCAACCGTGCGCTTTAGGATGTCGTCGAAGAGCAGCATCATTCCCGTCTCGATCCTCGCGCGTTCCGCTGGCGAGATATTCTCCTTCAGCAGCATCCGGTCGGGCCACGCATCCCATCCGGTTTCGACTTCGTTGTTGCCGCACCACAACGTCAGGCTGGGATGATCGCGCAGCCGGTCGACCTGCTCGACCGCCTCCTGCTCCGTATTCGCGCGAAACGCCGGGTCGTCCGGCGGAATCGCGCCGCCAAACATGAAGTCCTGCCACACCATCAGCCCCAGCCGGTCGCACTCGTCGTAGAAGTCGTCGCTCTCGTAATAGCCACCGCCCCACAGCCGCACCATGTTCATATTCGCGTCGCGCGCGGACTCGAGAATCTCCCGATGTTTTTCCGGTGTCACTCGATCGGGAAAACTGTCGAAGGGAATCACGTCCGCACCTTTGGCAAAAATCGGCACACCATTCACTTCGAAGCCAAAGTTCTTGCCCCACTGGTCCTTCTCGCGCAGCAGCCGCACTGTGCGCAGGCCCGTTGTGCGTTCTGCGGTGAGCGTCTCATGTCCGATCCGCACCTTCGCGGAGACTTGATACAGATTCTGCGGCCCATATCCCACCGGCCACCATCGCTCCGGGTGCTCGATCACCATCGGCACATGCACCGGGTTGCTGCCGGGTACAAGCTGCGCGGTGATCTCCGGAAGCGAGACACGCTCACCCTTTGGCGTCGTATACGTAACCAATAT
>DASXGY010000371.1:0-7249 GCA_036488835.1 Acidobacteriaceae bacterium | reverse complement strand
GGGAGGTTCTTGTGGAGGTTCTGGGGAAGTTCGGGGTGAAATGCTGCTGTTAGGATTCCGGAACGCGATTAGAGTGATTATGTGGGTTGGAAGAGCGATGAGAACGTGACGAGCGTCCGGGGCAGGCTACGGCGTGCAGTGATGGCTGCCTCTCTAGTTGGGATGACGGTGTTGTGTGCCCAGAGTGGGGTTGCCGGGCGGGTGCAGAGTTCGACCGCCGCAACGGAGCATACGCCCAAATCGGCGAGTAAGGGCAAGACTGCCTCGTCCGGGAAGGCCAACGGCAGGGGGACTGTTGGCTCGGGCAAAGCGAAGCCGGCCGGCTCCGGTAAGACGACCAAGGGCAAGAGTGCAGCTGGCGGCAAGGCGCATGCGAAAGCGACTGCTTCGCGGAAGCCGACGGCGCAGACGATTCATTTGACGAGCGCGTTCAAGGCGTCGGAGCAGTTGCGGCCGATGGCGCAGCAGTTGGCTGCGACGCGGTCGGTGTCAGCCTATAGTGGCGTGGAAGGTTATGCGCGGGCGCATCCGGGGGAGGGGGCGGCTGCGGCGTATCTTGCTCTGGGGCACGCTTATATGCTGGACCACCGGTATGCCGATGCGTCGGGAATGTTTCGGAGGGCCAACGCGAGCGGGACTGCTCTGGACGATTATGCGGATTATCTGGGGGCGCAGGCGGCGGTGCAGGGAGGGCATGGGGCGGATGCGTATGCGCTGCTCGAACACTTCGAGGAGAAGCATCCGGATAGCATCTTCAAGGCGAATGCACCGGTGCTGCTGGCGAATGCTTACCTGCAGCAGAACGATCCTCAGGGCGCGCTGCGGGTTCTTTTGCCGCTGGCGGATACGGCGCAGGCGTCACACGTGGACTTTCGCTATGCGCTGGGACGGTCTTACCAGATGTCGGGCGATACGTCGCATGCGGCTGCGGTCTTCAGGAGCCTGTATGTCAATCTGCCTTTGAGTACGGTAGCGGCAGAGGCGCGGGCGCAGATGCAGGCGATGAATATGCCGCTCACCGCGGTCGAGCGCAAGGTTCATGCGGATCAGTTGTTCAATGCGAAACGCTACGCGGAGGCGGGCGTGGAGTACCACTCGATTGAACGCGACAGCTCGGGGCTGAGCCAGGCGGATCATGATGCGCTGCTGATTTATGCTGCGGCGTGCGATATGAAGCTGAAGCATATCAGCCGGCGAGAGGTGGAGAAGCTGCCCAATACGTCGGACGACAGCGCGGCGTTGAAGTTGTATATGCTGGCGGAGCTTTCGCGCAGCGATCACGATGAGGCGGGACACGACGCATTGATTGGGGAGATGGTGCAGCGGTTTCCGAACAGCAGGTGGCTGGAGGAGGCGCTGTACTCGGGCGGCAATATGTATCTGCTGAAGCATGATGCGAAGCAGGCGACGTATCACTATTCGCTGCTGGTGAAGATGTTTCCTAACAGTACGTATGCTGCTTCCGCACACTGGCGGACGGCGTGGATGAACTACCGGCTGCACAACTATGCCGAGGCGGCGCGGCTGATGGAGGAACAGATACAGGGGTATCCGGCGGGGATCGAGGTGCCGAGCGCGCTTTACTGGCGGGGGCGCATCTGTGAAGAGCAAGAACATAATTTCGCGCAGGCGGTGAATTACTATCGCGCGCTGACGGCTTCTTATATCAACTTCTACTATGCCGGGCTGGCGAGGCAGCGGTTGAATGTTTTGAAAGCGCAGGCGGCGACGGCTGCTCCTGCGGCGGTTTTGAGTGCTGTGCCGAAGCCGGTGGTTCCTTCGCTGATCGCGGAGTTGCCGGAGAATGAGCCTCATCTTATTAAGGCCAGGCTGCTGGCCAACGCTGCGCTGAATGAATATATCGGGCCGGAGATTCAGGCGAGTCCAACTTCGAGCCAATGGGGATACCTGGCGCAGGCGGACATATTCACCTCGTATGGGGAGACGACGCGAGCGCTGCAGGCGATGAAGCATAGCGGAATCTCCTTCTTTGCGCTGCCGCTGGACCAGGTGCCGACGGTGTACTGGAAGGTTCTGTTTCCGCAACCGTACTGGAGCGATTTGGCGGCGAACTCTCAGAAGAACGGGCTGGATCCTTATCTGGTGGCTTCGCTGATCCGGCAGGAGTCGGAGTTCAACGCGGGGGTGGTGAGCCATGCGAATGCCTGGGGGCTGATGCAGCTGCTGCCGTCGGTTGGAAAGTCGATGGCGAAGAAGGAAGGGTTGAAGGGCTTCAACACGAACCAGCTGTTGAACCCGACGGTGAACCTGCAACTTGGGACCAGGAATCTACGGCTGGTGCTGGATCGTTTTGGCGGGCAGCCGGAGTATGCGCTGGCAGCGTATAACGCGGGCGACGTGCCGGTGCGGCAGTGGATGGCGGCGGGAAGCTATCAGGACATCGCCGAGTTTGTCGAGTCGATTCCTTATACGGAGACGCGGGAGTATGTGCAGGCGATCCTGCGAAACCGGGAGATTTATCGCGCGCTTTATGCCACCCAGTGATTGGGAACCCACCGAGCATCTTTTTTCTAAATGCGGGATTGACAGCGGCGGAATATCCGTTATTCTTTGCACCAGAAGTAGTGCATTCGTGAGGGAAGTATAAAACCGCTTTGGAGGTCTCTTCCGCAGCCTGAAGTTGGCATTAGCGCATGAACGTTAGTCAGGAATGAAGACAACCGTTGGAAGAAGAGGCGAGCATCATTACGGAGTTGAACCTTCTGGAAGTGTGGATCCCGGAGCAGATGCAGCCGGGCACGATATTTCTGCTGGAACAGGCGGGTGAACTGGGTAAGGCGGAGAATCCTTACTGGGCGGTGCTTGCGTGCCCTTCCTGCGGATCGCTGGGTTTAATTACGAGGCAACAGTGCGCGGGGCTGGAGGCGATGATCTGCGGATCTTCGGATTGTTCGGCGGAGTATTTTCTGGAGGATCAGACGATCCGTTATCGTTTGGCATGCTGATTGGGCTTTGGGCGTAGCTCCTCAAGTTGAATGAGGTACGATCGGCGTTGGAGGTGGATCGATGCCTACGCCTTTCGAGAGCGCCCAGTTGAACCTTCAGCTCTTTGATCTACGACGCGAACCTATCTTGCGCGAGGCGCGCGCCTGGTTCCTGCGCGAATTCAATCCGGAGAGCTTCGCCGACGTCGTTGCTTTGGCGCGGGGAGAACGAAATGCGTCGTTTCGCATGGTCCTGGGCTATTGGGATATGGCTGCTTCGCTGGTAACAACTGGGGCGATCGATGCGGATGCGTTTCGCGCGGCGCACGGCGAAATTTTTGCGACCTTCAGCAAAATTTATTTGTACCTCGCCGAGTTGAGGAGCGCCAGCGGGGAACCGGACTTCTGCAAGCATGTGGAGGCGGTTGTGCTCTCCACTCCAAACGCGGAAACGATACTGAAGCGGCGCCGGGAAGCGATGACTGCTGCCGCCGAAGCACCGCGACCGGAGAAGATGGAAGCGGTTACATAAGTATGTGCGAGCCTGAAGACGGTGAAATTCAATCGGGGCGGCGTATTTCTTTCTTGCTGAAGGCAGCGCAACTGTTTACGATCAGGTATGGCTTTACACGGCACAAAGATGATGCAGCAGCGACGCCAATCGATATGGGCGGACCGGTGCGCGTCTTTGTGGATGGCTGTGAGCCGATGAAAATTCAGCTTTAGCTAATCAGAAACACGACCGAAGAGACCGCCGAGACCGGCGGTCTTTTTTTATGCTGCAACGAATGATTCAGGAGGTGACAAGCCATGCGTAGATTTGATCCATTTACTTCGGACGAAGAGATCTCGACTATTGGTCGCGGCCTGCTTGACCGCACGCTGCCAAAGACTGCGTGGACACATGCGGCTCATTTCGCCGCGACTCTCTGGTTGCTCCGGTGCCGTCCTGAGGTTGCGATTTCCCGCGAGATGCCGGGTTTCATTCGGGGTTATAACGAGGCGACGGGTGGTGCAAATACGCAGACGAGCGGGTACCACGAGACGATCACTCAGGCGTCGATCCGGGCGGCTCGCGCTTTTCTGGTTGAGGCTCCGCCGCAGCCGCTGTTCGTTACGTGCAATGCGCTGATGGGCTCTCGCCTGGGCTCTCCTGAGTGGCTGCTGGAGTACTGGACGCGTTCGCGATTGTTTTCTGTAGAGGCGCGGCGGGAGTGGGTGGAACCGGATATTAAGAGACTGCCATTCTGAGGACCGGTTACTCGTGGCGCAGTGCGTCGACTGGGTCCATGCGGGAGGCGCGGACGGCGGGGAGGAGGCCTGAGACGACGCCCACTACGGCGAGGATGCCGAAGGAGACGAGCATGATGCGAGGCGAGGCGCGAAGGAGAATGTCGCCCTCGTGATTGGCGGTCTTGTAGATGTCGGAGTAGAGCGGCATGGGCGGGATGAGATAGGCGACAAGGATTGCGACGATCATTCCCACGATGCCGGCTAGGAAGGTGAGGGTCAGGCTTTCGAGCAGAAACTGCTTGAGGATGTCGCGGCGACGAGCGCCGAGGGCCTTCAGCAGGCCGATCTCCTTTGTGCGCTCTGTTACCGAGACGAGCATGATGTTCATCACGCCGACTCCGCCGACGCCGAGGGTCATGGCGCCGATGATTCCGAGGAGAAGGTCGAGAGCGGTGCTGAACTGCATGATCTCGGCGGAGTCGGCGACGGTGTCCCAGCTGGGGACTGCTTTGTCGTCTTTGGGGTCGAAGTGGTGGCGCTGCGCCAGGACTGCGCGGACCGCCTGGAGTGCCTTGAGGTGGAGCTCGGGGGAGCTGGGCTGGAAGACGATGCTGTCCGGGTTGCGCTGATCGCGGAGCAGCCTGAGCATATCGAAGGGGACGAAGGCGTTTTCGTTGTCGGGGCCGTTGTTGGACGAGTCCTGAATTTTGTTTTTCAGTACTCCGATTACCTGAAAGACGTGGCCTTCGATCTCGACCGATTCGCCCACGGGAGGATAGCCGTTGAAGAGCTTTTGCGCAGCGTGAGGGCCGAAGATAACGACCTGGCGATGGTCGGTGAAATCTGCGGGCTCGAAGTAGCGGCCTTGCTCGACGTTGAGTTTTCGCATGCCGCCATAGGGGAGTTCGATTGCTTTGCTCTGGATGTTCACTACCTTGGGCCCGTACTTGAAGCTGAAGCCGTCGTCGGTCTCGGAGCTGACGGCTTTGAGGAAGGGAACTTCGTCGCGGACGGCTTCGGTGTCTCCGTCGAGAAACTTGACGCGCTTGCCGGAGCGCTCGCCGCCGGCCTGCATGCTGGTTTGTCCGCCCCACACCATGATGACGTTGTCACCGAGACCGAGGAAACCGTTGAGGACACCTTCGCCGAGGCTCTTGCCGTAGCTGAGGAGGAGAACCACTGTGACGAGGCCCCAGACAATGCCGAGCATGGTGAGGCCGGAGCGCAGGCGGTTGCGCAGGAGCGAGTCGATGCTTTGGCGGATGATCTCGGAAAGGTTCATGGTTATTCGGTTCTCAGGCACTCCATCGGACTCAGGTCGGCGGCTCGGAGGGCAGGGTACATGCCCGCGAATAAGGTGATGGCGGTAAGGGTCGTGAGAGAAGCCGCGATGGCTAATGGTGAGATGACGGGATGGGGAACGAAGTCGGGCAATGGAACGAGCCGGAGCAGAAGACATACGCCTACGCCGAGGGTCAAACCGGCGATGCCGCTGACCAGTGTGATGATGGCCGATTCGACGAGGAACTGGCGTTTGATGTCGACGGCGGTTGCGCCGAGTGCTTTGCGGACGCCGATTTCGCGGGTGCGCTCGGTGACGGCAACCAGCATGATATTCATGACGCCGATGCCGCCGAGCGCGAGGGTGAGAAGCGCGACGGCTCCGAAGAAGAGCGTCATCACGCTGAAGATGCGCTCGGTAAACTTCGATCCTGCGAGGGTGTCCCATATCCAGAGGGCTTCTTTGTCGTTGGGATCGTAGTGGTGGCGCTCGGCGATGATTCGTTTGACCTGGGCGATTGCCTTTTCGTGCAGATCCGGCGAAACCGGCTCGATGACGATGTTGTTGACGAAGCCGCGCACGATTCCGGGGCGTTCGGGCGGAGGGAAGTCACGCGCCATTGCAGAGTAGGTGGTAAAGAGCTGGGTGTTGTCGGGGCCGCTTCCGTAGCTGCCATTCTGCTTCTTTTTGGCGAGGACGCCGATGACAGTGTATTGATAGCCGCTGACCATTAGAGGTTGTCCGATGACAGCTTTGCCGGGAAAGAGCTGACGGTTTGCCTCGGCGCCGAGAAGGATGACACGCGCGCCTTCGGCTTCGTCCTGCTCGCTTATGAGGCGTCCCTGCTCGACGGTGAGGGAGCGAAATCGCTGGTACTGCGGCCACACTCCGCGTACGGGGCGGTTGGCTGCATTCCACTGGCTGACTTCGGAGACGGCGCGACGCAACTCGGGGCTTACGGTTTTGACCAGCGAGGCCTGCTGCTGAATGGCGATAGCGTCATCGATGGTGAGACGAATGTCGCGGCCGGCGGCGTATCCGCCTGCCTGTGCGCCGGTTTTTCCGCCGAAGAAGATGGCGATATCGGTGCCGATGCTGCGGAGATGTTCCTTCTGATCGATGTTGAACCCGATGCCAAGGCCGACCAGCAGAATGACGGAGGTAATGCCCCACACGATGCCGAACATAGTCAAAAAGCTGCGAAGCTTCGTTTCCCAGAGCGCGGAGAGCGTTTGCTTGAGAATCTCGTGGAACGGCATAGGTGGAACTGACCCCGGGAGAAGAATCGAACTTCTCAAATGGATTACGTAAGAACCATCGCGAAGGTTCCTTTACCGGGCGTAACCAGGGTATGCGTTAAGATAGAGCGACGAGCATATCCTCGCCAGGCCCGGATGGTGAAATCGGCAGACACAGCGGACTTAAAATCCGCAGGCCTTAACCGGCCGTGGGGGTTCAAGTCCCCCTCCGGGCACCATAGAATGAATAATTTATACCGATTCGATCTCTCGAAATTTGAGAGGCAAAATTTGCTTGGTGGCTGTTCTGATGGCTGTTGGTTTCTGCTGATGGCTGTATGGCTGTTTTGTGTCGCGGTGGGTTGCAGTGAACCGCAGAACAAGACATTCCTCGGATGCCGGAGCATAGCCGAGCCCGGACCGGAGTCAAGGCCGCGCATACGCGCGCCGCTTCGCGGTCACAGAGCCTTGACACCGGCCTCTGTGCCTCGGCTCACAATCCCTAATATCCGGGGAATGTCATAAAGAGAAGCGCGGCTACTTTGAGCCGG
>DASXGY010000281.1:0-5943 GCA_036488835.1 Acidobacteriaceae bacterium | reverse complement strand
GCCATCACCATCAGCAACGAAGACAATCCCCGCACCGAGATCAATCTGGAGAACATCGCCTGCCATCACGTGCCCCTCTTCGCGTTGCTGCGCGCTAGCGCACAGAAGACCGCCGCTCCAGCAGAGGATTATGTCGTCAAGACCTACTCCCATGGCCTCACCATCCCCGCGCCCGGCCTCGCCGGCGAAATCCGCACCAGCTTCGACGCGCACCCCGTCCATACGCTTCCAGCCCATGGCAGTAATGTCATCGCCGCGCTGCCGCCAATCGACACCTGGACCAATCTCCGCTCGCTCGGCGCAAAAGGTGACGGTGTCAGTGACGATACCGCCGCCATCCAGAAGGCCATCGACGAGCATCGCGTCCTCTACATTCCCGAAGGCCGCTACGTCGTCAGCAACACGCTGCACCTCAAGCCGGACACCGTCCTCATCGGTCTCCATCCCAGCATGACGCAGTTCGATATTCTCGATGGCACCGCGGCCTTCCAGGGCCCCGGCGCGCCTGTGCCGCTGCTCGAAACGCCGAAGGGTGGCCACAACATCCTCACCGGCATCGGCCTCTACACCAACGGCATCAACGACCGCGCTGTCGGCGCGCTCTGGCAGTCCGGCGCCGATTCGCTCATGGACGATGTGCGCTTTCTCGGCGGTCACGGGACCAATGCGGCCGACGGTACGCGCATCAATCCCTACAACAACACCCACACTGCTGATCCAGACATCAACCGCCGCTGGGATGCGCAATACCCCAGCCTCTGGGTCACCAACGGCGGCGGTGGCACCTTCGCCGACATCTGGACGCCCAGCACCTTTGCGCAGGCTGGCCTCTATATCTCCAACACCACCACGCCCGGCCGCGTCTACGAGCTGTCCAGCGAGCACCACGTCCGCAATGAGGTCAAACTCGATCGCGTCGCGAACTGGGAGATCATCGCGCTGCAGACGGAAGAAGAGCGTGGCGAAAGCGGCTTTGCCCTTCCGCTCGAAATCTCGCGCTCGCGCAACATCACCGTCGCCAACTACCACGGTTACCGCGTCATCAGCAGCTATCAGCCCTTCTGCTGCGCGGTCAAAGTCTCCGAATCTTCGGATATCCGCATCCGCAACATGCACACGGACAGCAACAGCAAAGTCGCCTTCGACAACTCGCTAGTCGACACGACCAGTCATGCCGAAGTCCGCCCCCGCGAGTTCGCCTCACTCGACATCCCCGGCAATTTGAAGTCTCAGCCGCAGAACACCGCCGCCTCCGTCCTTGAATCGGGCGCACACGTCGAGCGCCTCGCCACCGGCTTCTTCAACATCTCCGGCGCCGCCGCCGACAACGATGGCCGCCTCTACTTCGTGGACGCACACTGGCAGCGCATCTATCGCTGGATGCCCGACACTCAGGAGGCCGTCGTCATCCGCGACACGCCGCTCCAGCCGGTCAACCTCGCTTTCGACAAGTCGGGAGATCTCCTCGTCGTCTCCTATGCAGGGAAGGGAACCGTCTACAGCTTCCACCCGGATGCGCCTGCCGATCAGCTGACGATGCTCTTGCCGCAACCCGCCGCACCACGTCCCGGCATGATCCCGGTGCGCGCCGTCGATGCTTGGGAGAGCAACGACATCGCCACTCCGCGCCCCTATCAATACATCTCGCCCGACCACACCATCTTCATCCCGGCCGCCGAAGACTTCATCCAGGGCACGCTCTCCTGGGGAACAAAGATGGCCGACATCCTGCACGCCTTTGGGCTGGCCAAAGCCACGCCCGGCCACCCGTTCTACGTCAGCGACGAAGCGCAGGAAAAAACGTACAAAGCAAACGTAACCGACTCAGGCACTATTACCACCATGCAGCTCTTCGCCGATGCAGGCGGGGAAAGCGTCATCCAGGACCAGGCCGGCAACGTCTATCTCGCCGCCGGTCAGGTGCAGGTCTACAGCCCGGATGGCAAACCAATCGGTCGCATCGACGTCCCCGAACGTCCCATCGATCTCGTCTTCGGGGGCCCCGATCACCGCACGCTCTTCATCCTCACCCACGCCTCGCTCTACGCGGTAAGGACCAAGTCCGCTGGATTGTAAGAGCGTTGTCCCTACCGCACTCGTAGACTGCCGCGCAAAAGCGAGAGGGCGAACTCCCTTGCGGGTGCTCGCCCTCTCTATCCGATATTTCGAAGATCTGGCTCGGCATCCAGATCACAACGCCTTGCGAATTCAGTATGGTAAAGGGCTGCAGGCCTCGCGGCCGCGCTTCCTGTACCCTCCGTCATCGCTCCCGTTGTATGAGCTTTCTCAGGTCCATCCCACTGCTTCCAGTTTCCTGAACGCCTTGTTGAGTTCCGTTGCCGGTTCTCCGGATGATCCCTCGTCTCTCTCTTCTATTGGAAGATTTCTCCTCCGTTGTTTTGAATACTAACGCTGATCGATCGCGACGCTAGAGGCTCCCGCAGATTTTGTCGGTGGAAATGGCGGCATCGATTGTGGGAAAAGTTAGTTCTGCTCTAACTCCTGTGCAGATATGCTCGTGCAGAGCCTGCGCCACGATATATAGCGCCACGATATATTTTGCCCACATGCGCATCTTGCCGTTTCTGCTCTTGCTTTCGCTGCCGCTCTCGGCCCAAAGCATATCACCGCCCTCCGATCGCTCCGCCATGGATCGTGACCTGATGGAAGTCACTGTGAATCGGCTGCAGGAGCTCTATCGCCAGCATCGCTACACGGTCGCGCAAGTGGTTCAGTGGCACCTCGATCGCATCGCTCGCTACAACGGAATCTACCGCGCCGTGCAGACAGTCAACGCAAAGAGCGCCTTGGCCGAAGCAGCGCGCGAAGATGCCGAAGCGAGCAGGCCGGCCTTCCGGCCCGGTCCACTGTGGGGCGTGCCCATCGTGACTAAAGCCAACACCAGCGTCCAGGGCCTTGTCACCACGGATGGCTGGCGCGGCTACATGCTGCCTGGTCACGAACTCGTCGCGCCACGCGACGCTACTATCGTCGCGAAGCTGCGCGCTGCCGGCGCCATTCTCGTCGGCGTCACCAACATGCCGGACTTCGCCGCGAGCGATACCAACCGTTCCACCGCCTTCGGACGAACCGGCAACGCCTATGACGTGCGCTTCTCGCCGGGAGGCTCATCCGGTGGCACGGTCACCTCTGTCACCTCCAATTTCGCGGTCCTCGGCAACGGTACGGACACTGGCAATTCCATTCGCATGCCGGTGGCGACGAGCTCGCTGGTGGGCATCTTTCCCACGCGCGGGTTGGTTTCGCTCGCCGGCATCGCTCCGCTGGACTGGCAGCTCGACAACACCGGGCCCATCGCGCGCGATGTTGCGGATGCGGCGATCGCCCTCACCGTGATGGCCGGCGATGACCCACTCGACCCTGTGACTGCAGGCTCCGAAGCCAAGGCCCAGCCCGGCCCTTACACCCGATACCTCAACCCCGGCGCGCTCCGGGGCAAGCGCTTCGCCGTGCCGGCATTCATCCTCGATGGGTCCGCTCCCGCCTTCCAGGGTGTGTGCCCCAACGCGACACCGGCAGAGTTTGCCAAAGCGAACGAAGATGCGAGAACACCGTTGAAGCCGGAGACGCGGGCGGCTTTTCTCAAGGCCGTTGAGGAGCTGCGAGCTGCTGGTGCCACCGTGCTGATCGATTTGCAGATCATGCCTGACAGTTTTGTGGATGCTGCCGCGCACATCTGTACACGGCCGTATATCCGCGAGGGCACGGACAACTTCCTTGCCGCCTTCGGTCCCATGCAGTATCACTCCGCCGCCGAATATGAAAAGGCGGTCGGCAAGCCGCTGCCCGAGGTCATTATCGGGGGCGCCCAGACCGGCATGTCCGGCGCGGCAAACATCGTGCAGACCCGGTTGGAGACGGACCCCGCCGCCGCGGTCACGCTGCTCGGTCCGCGCCGCCACGCGCTCCAGCTTTACAACGCTGAGCTGGACCGGCTGCACCTCGACGGCTTCGTCTACCCCGCCATCCAGATGCCACCGCCCGACGAGACCATGCCGCAGGACGGCCGCTTGAGCGAAGGCCCACACAGCGATACCGGCTGGGTGAACATGCTGGGCGTGCCGGCCATCAGCTTTCCGGCCGGCTTTTATGACAACGGTCTGCCATTCGGGATCGAGATCTGCACGCGCAAGTGGCACGACGGCGACATGATCGGCTGGGCCTACGATTACGAGCAGCGCACCCATCATCGCCACCCGCCAGTCCTCGTCGATCGCGGCCTGCTCCCGGAAGCCGCCCAGCCGCCCGCGCCGTAAGAAGTTGTTCTGCGCGCTGTACCGGCTGCTATTACCGGCAAGGAGTAACCGCAGGACTTATCTGTGCTTACCCTGACGTTTTCGTCGGCGATCGAGCGAATGCGGTCGAGTGAGCAATTCCTCAGTGCCGCGCGCCTCAGGTAAGTCGCCTCGCTGCTGGAATGATTTGCGGTAGGTCGACGGAGTGATGCCACGCACGCGGCGAAACTGACGATTGAAGTTGGCAAGATTCGGAAGACCGACTTCAAATGCAATCATGCTTATCGGAAGATCAGTTTCCGCGAGACGCATACACGCGCGCCCGATGCGGAGCTTGCACAGGTACTCAGTCACGCTTTCACCTGTGTGCTTTACAAACAGACGGTGCAGAGATCGCTCAGAAATATGTCCAATCCTGCACAACCCAGGGATGGAGATAGGCTCCTGAAATCGTTTGTGTAGATGATTGAGCATGCGTGTGAGTCGATCTGGCTCACCATCACTGGAAGCAGGAACTGTCATCGCGATCTTGGAAAGGTTCGTCGCTCGCTCTCCCGCAATGCTTACCAGAAGATCGAGAGCCGCATGGAGACGCACCCGAGGAGATTCGGACAGTAAGTGCGGAAGACTCTCCGCCATCTGCGTGGCTGTCTCGGACGTGAATGCCAGACCGGTGGAAGCATTTTGCAGCAGTCTTCGCACTGTCGAATATTCCGGACAAAGCTCGGCAAGTCGAAGTGCCCAGTCTCTTGAAAACCAGATGACGATAGCGGTGTGCGGTTCATTTTCCTGCAGGGCTTCCGTGGAGGCCCAGGTATGCGGCATGTCGGGAGGAACCAGGACGAGGTCCGGTGCCTGGTATTGCCCGATGTGATCGCCGATGAAGCGCCAACCGCGGCTGTTCAACGTCAGCGTAAGCTCATATTCGGGATGATGGTGCCATTCGAAAGGTATTTCCGGAACGCGGCGATTGTAGACGCGAAATGAACAGCCCTTCGGAAAGGTGACGCGCTCGAATTGAGGCTTCATGAGGCTACCTATTCGGACATCTACCGATTGCTTGCTGTCCGAATAATATCAATAGTTGGCTCATCTGCATCATCCAACTGTTCGCACAAATCCTAGAGTGATCTACGCGGCTCCTTCGCTAGGAATCGCGCAAACAAGAGAACGTGTTGCCAGAGTCTTTGCGGATGACGGCGTTCTACTGCGTGCCTTTCACGCTTTCTTGACTTGAAATGAGGAGTAGAAATCATGGCATTCGTAATCGACAACCTGGGGGATTCGATTCGCAGCTCGAAGAAGGTGTTACGCGAGACCCTGACCAATCACGCTGAAGTTTTCCGGCAGGTCGAAGCGGAAATGCGCCGGCGCGTAAACGACATCGTGAAGGAGCGCGAAACAGGCCAGCCGGTTATTCCGATCGTGCACTACGCCGATGTGAAGGCAGGAGTGGTGCCGGCTGAGCTGATCGCGAAAATCAAAGATCGTGGTGCCTGTGTGGTTCGTAGGACATTTGAACCCGAACAAGCCGAAGCCTGGGACGGAGAGATCGCCCACTACGTCGAAGAGAACGGCCTCGACGCGAAATTGGCAAATGCTGCCGAGGACAAATATTTTGGCACGCTCGCTTCCGCCAAGCCACAGATCTACGGCATCTACTGGTCGCGCCCGCAGGTACAAGCAC
>DASXGY010000244.1:0-3790 GCA_036488835.1 Acidobacteriaceae bacterium | reverse complement strand
CATCGCATCCGGCGAGATCATGCCGCTCTCAAAGACGCTGGCGCCCAGGCGCGTGACCTCGCGGTCTTCGTGCAGCACTTTGAGGCGATGGTTCTCGATGCGGGCGATCTTCAGCCGGCATGAATTCGATCCGACGTCGATCGCAGCGAGGATCTGCATTCTGCGCATGGAAGCTAACATTAACCTGATTTGTCCTACGGGACACGCGGCGAGCGAGGGCGGCGCGGCTGGAGAGCCCGCCACTCGCCAACGAAGCGGCGCCCCATCGTTGTGGTCACGCGCAGAGCATGCGCATAGCCATGCTGTGCGTGAGCTTCGAGCTCAGCCTGCAGCGACGCGCCGTTCTTCCCCAGAGCTTCCTGCGCCTCTTCCGCTACAACCACCCAGTCGTGCCATTCGCCGATGGCGTCTTGCACGCGTTTGACCGCTTTCGCCATTGCCACTGCAGTCGGGTCGCGGTCATCCGCCTCGGCCACATAGCGCGCTTTCTTCGCACCCTTGCGGAAGTCATGCAGATTCTCTTTGTCGAGGAGCGGCATAGCGTCCATGAGCCTCAGGTAGTCTTCGAGCGCCAGGCGAACTGCCGGCCGTTGCGCGCGACGCAGAACGGAGCGGCGCTTCGCAATCGCGGCCAGGAAACGCTGCTCGGCATCGAGCAAGCGCTGTGCGTGATCGTCCAGCGTGCTGCAGAGCGCCTCTGCGGCGGCGGAGCGGCGGTCCTTCAGCCACTGATCCAGCGCGCGCGCTTGCTGTATCAGGGGCCTGATCTCGCCGGAACCGGCGGCCGCGGAGCTCGTGGCTTCGACCAATTCTGCAGCAACCTTGTCGGGCGCGGAGTCTGCTGGCGGCAGGAAGTTGTCCGCGAGCAGCTCGCGATGTACATCGAGATCGCGCACTGTCCCGGACGCCCGGCGCACCTTCTTCAACTGCCGTAGCCAGCACTGCCGCGCCTCTTCCGCCGTCTGGCCCAGGCCACGGGCACCCGCCTCCCGCGCCAGTGTCTCCAAGGTCGCCTCGACACGCCGTGTGCCGGTGCGCAGCTGGTGGACCGCTTCTACCTTGGGCGCGTCACCATGCTTGCGGCAGGAGTCAAGCCGATCACGCATCTCCGCGGCAACGGTGCGCAGATGCTCGAGCGCCGGCGGAGCGTCAACGCTCCGGGTGGTCTGTCCCGGCTGGTATTCTGCAGGTTCCGTCATGTCACGTCCCATCGTACTTCCGGTGCACACCGATGTTGCACCTGCCCGCTTCCTTTCCACACGTCGCGCCTGGACCATCCTGGTCCTGGTATGGTTCGCCATCCATTTTGCGGCGCTTTTTTCGCCGCCATTGCTGGATGACGCCGATGCTGCGCACGCCAACGCAGCGCAGCACATGGCGCTCTCCGGCGATTGGGTGACGTTGAGGATCAACGGCATCCGTTATCTGGAAAAGGCGCCGCTTCCCTACTGGCTCACCGCCATCGACGATCACATCTTCGGTTATAACGTCTTCTCTGCGCACTTTCCCATGGCGCTCGGTGTGCTTGCGACCGCTTTTCTTGCGTGGCACTGGGGACGGCGCGCCTTCAGTGAACGAGCCGCATTCTATGCCGCACTCGCGCTGCTGACCGGCGTCGGCGTCTTTCTCTTCACCCGCATCGATATACCGGAGGCGCTCCTCACCTTCTTCATCGGGCTCGCGCTTTACTGCTTTCTGATGGGGATAGAAGACCGCAGGCCCGCGCTCTTCTATGTCAGCTGGACGTCGCTCGCCCTCGCGACGCTGTCCAAAGGGCTGATCGCTCCGGTCTTCTTCTTCGCAGCCGCAGCGTTGTGGCTGGCTCTCACCGGGGAATGGCGGCGCTGGCGCGAGATGCGGCTCGTGACGGGAATATTGCTGTTTCTCGCCATTGCTGCGCCCTGGCACATCCTCGCGGGGCTGCGCAATCCGGACCAGGGGAATCCCGTCGGCAACCACCCGACATTTGGCCATGTGCACGGCTTCTTCTACTTCTACTTCATCAACGAGCACGTGCTGCGCTTTCTGGGCAGGCGCTACCCGCACGACTACAACAAGCAGCCGGGATGGATCTACTGGGCGGGCCAGATCGCCTGGCTGCTGCCCTGGAGCCTCTATCTGCCGCTGCTGCTGCGCCGCGCGTGGCGCACGCGCAGGCGGTGGCTAAGCAATCTGCGATCGGAAGATGATGAAGCGCGCTTTCGTAGCCGCAGCATCTGGCTGCTGTCTCTCTATGGCGGATTCATGCTCGTCTTCTTTTCGGTTTCCACCAACCAGGAGTACTACACCTTTCCCGCGTACCTGCCCCTCCTGATGCTGACGGCGGCTGTGCTCGCGTCCTTTGAGCTGCGGGCAGAGCGTATCGACCAAAGTGCGCGGGAAGGCACGGATGGTTGGCTGATCGGTGCGCACCTGCTGTTCGCCGCAGTGGGCGTGCTCTCCGCGGCTGCCTTGATCTACGGACTCTGGACCTCGCGCCATCTGCCATTCGTGCCCGACATCGGCACGCTGCTGGCGCATCGCGGAGTGGGCAACTACTCGCTCTCCATGTCACACCTCTTCGACCTCACGGGGCCATCCTTCGCGGCGTTGCGGCTGCCTGCGGCCATTGCTGCCGTTGTCCTGCTCGTGGGTCCATTGCTGGCGTTGGAATTGCGCAGAAAGAAGAGCCACTTCGAAGCCACACTCTCGGTTGCCTTTACGATGGCGATCTTCCTCATCGCGGCGCATATCGCTTTCGTACGCTTTGCGCCGATGCTTTCTTCTGAGCCCATGGCGGCGACCATCAACCGCGTCGCCCGGTACCCGCGCAGCGAGAGCGCGTCAGACCCTGCCGCGGCACGGGCGACGCTGATCGTCTATGGCGACCAGTCCGATGGAGCGTCCGTGCTCTTCTACACGCGACGCCAGGCGCTGCTGGTACATGGCCGCTCGTCCACCATGCTGTGGGGATCGATGTGGCCGGATGCGCCGCACGTTTTCATCGATGATGCAGAGCTCATGTCGATCTGGGGCACAGGTGATCGCAAGTTTCTCTTTGCGCAGGCGGAGCGGCGCGATCAGGTGGAGGCGGTATTGGGCAAACGGCTGATACCAATTCAGGAGCTGGCCGACAAGACGCTCTATACCGATCGGCCGCTCTGAAGAAGAATGCGGACTCAATGTCCTAGATCGTGAGCGCGGACTCGTGTTCGGCCGACTCGGCATCGGCCAGTGCAGGCAACGTGTGCGCGGCGCGCATGTAGCCGCCCTTTTCCAGCGTGTACTCTTCCCCGCGCCACAGAATTTTATTGCTCCCGTAGCTGGCACACCAGAAACAGAAGCCCATGAGGTCGCGCAGGGGGAAAAGCAGCATGGTGCGCGCGAGTGAGCGCTCCTGCACCACGGCCGCGCCGACGATCGCGGCCACCAGCATCCGGGTCAGGATGGCCCACGCGAGCGATATGCCAGCGATCCAGGGCCAATGCAGGACGAGCGCGGCAGCGCAGGCCAACAGCCCGAAGGGCGTGCTGAAGGTGAGTGCGGTGCCGAAATGGCCTTTCGGCCGTGAGAAGCGGGTGCTCTTGCTCCAGCGCACCTGATGCCGCATCGAGGCCATGAAGCCGGTGTTGAGCACGATGTGATCGATGGCATGATGCGAAAAGACGACGCGATGCCCCTTCGCCGCGACCAGATTGCCGAGCAGAAAATCGTCAGCGCAATATTGGCCGAGCACGCAGAAGCCGCCTATCTCCTGCACGCACGCGCTGCGCACCGCCATGGTTGGGCCCAGCGCAAACTGCATGCCTTC
>DASXGY010000163.1:0-10847 GCA_036488835.1 Acidobacteriaceae bacterium | reverse complement strand
GTGGTGCTGCTGCCGCTGGCGAAGCTCCTGGGCACGCTGTATGGAGCGCTGGCGGCATTTTTGCTGCTGGTGCTCCTGCCGGCGGCGGTGCTGTTCCGCGTGCCGCTGCGGCGATTTGTGAAAGCGGTGGCGGAGCCGGCGACGATCGGGTTTGCGACGAGCACATCGGAGGCGGCGCTGCCCAGCGCGATGGAGGAGATGGAGCTGTTTGGCGTTCCGCGGCGCATTGTCTCATTTGTGATTCCGGCGGGTTACAGTTTCAACCTTGCGGGTTCGTCGGTGTATCTGGCGCTGGCATCAATTTTTGTCGCACAGGCTGCCGGGATGCGGATGAGCGTGGGCGCGCAACTTGCAATGGTCTTTACGCTGATGCTGACGAGCAAGGGCGTGGCGGGCGTGCCGCGGGCGACGCTGGTGGTGCTGCTGGCGACAGCATCGACCTTTCGCCTGCCGACGGAGCCGATTTTTCTGATCCTGGGCGTGGATGCATTTGCTGATATGGGGCGCACGGCGGTGAACGTGATCGGCAACTGCCTGGCGGCGGCGATTGTGGCGCGGAGCGAGGGTGAGCTGGGCGCGGCTACTGTTGCTGAGAAGGCGATCCATCCAGTAGACGCTTGACTCCGCGTCACGAGTGGCAGAGATTGACGTTGCAATTCCTTTTGCAGTTGAGAGAGACGAGGACTGGACAATGCGTCCTGCTGCGGTGGTCGGGTGTGTTGCGTTGCTGATGGCTGCTGTTGCGACGGCGCAGGTGAAGGAGGGCGTGAAGCCGTTCATCAAGGAAGATTCGCCGGTGCTGGTGCTGAACCATGTGCGCGTAATCGATGGCACGGGCGCGGCGCCAGTGGAGGATCAGCGAATCGATATTGAGAACGGAAAGATCACGCGTGTGCAGAGTGCGAAGTTGCGCAATGCGTATCCGCCGAATGCGAAGGTGCTGGACCTGACGGGGAAGACGGTGATTCCCGGGCTGGTGGGGATGCATGAACACCTTTTCTATCCGACGCCGGGCGACGGGCCAGGACACCAACAGATGTATGGGGAGATGGCGGATAGTGCGCCGCGCCTCTATCTGGCAGGCGGCGTGACGACGGCGCGCACGACGGGTAGCGTGGAACCGTATACCGATCTTGCGCTGAAGGCGGCGATTGATGCGGGCGAGACGCCGGGACCGAAGCTGCTGATCACCGGGCCGTATCTGGAGGGAGCACCATCGCTGGGACCGCAACTGCACTCGCTGACGGGACCGGAAGATGCAGGGCGCACAGTGGACTATTGGGCCGAGGAGGGCGTGACGGATTACAAGGCGTACATGCACATCACGGTCGATGAGCTGAAGACGGCGATCGATCATGCGCACGCGCGCGGTCTGAAGATCACAGGGCATCTTTGCTCGGTGGGATTTACGAAAGCGGCGGAGCTGGGCATTGACGATCTGGAGCATGGGCTGGTGGTGGATACGGAGTTTGCGCCGGATAAGAAAGAGGGCGTGTGCCCCGGGCAGCGCGGGCCGATGACGGCGATGGCCAAGAGCCTGGATGTGGATGGGCCACAGGTACAGGCGATGATCCGCACGCTGGTGGAGCGTCATGTCGCGGTGACATCGACGCTGGCGATCTTCGAGAGCATTGTGCCGAACCGGCCGCCGCTGCAGCAGGAGGAGGCGCCAAGGCGCGAGATGGCGCCGGAGGCGTGGTCGGATTTTGCGACGACGCGCGCGGAGATTGCCGAAGATGGCGACAGCTCGAACTGGCCGGCGCTGCTGAAGAAGGAGATGCAGTTCGAACGCTCGTTTGTGAAGGCCGGCGGACTGCTGCTGGCCGGCTGCGACCCGACGGGATATGGCGGCATCCTGCCGGGCTACGGCGACCAGCGCGGGATGGAGCTGCTGGTGGAGGCGGGGTTCACGCCGGTGGAGGCGATCCACATCGCGACCGAGAATGGAGCGATCTACCTGGGCGAGCAGGAGCACGTCGGCAGCGTGGCTGAGGGGCGCGCGGCGGACCTGGTGGTGATTGATGGGAATCCGGCGGCGAAGATTGAAGACGTGGAGAAGGTCGAAACAGTGTTCAAGGGTGGCGTGGGCTACGATCCGGCGAAGTTGCGCGCGTCGGTGGCGGGGATGGTAGGGATCCGGTAGAGGACTTCCGGTGATTGTTAGCCAACGGCCCCATTTCCTGCTTGCAAGCAGCGACGGGCGCGGGCCTATACTTGCCGCACTGGGCCCACAGGAAGCCTGCTTCGCCTATTTCCCGTTCATTCCTGCCCCCCTCGGTTGTCTCTTTCCTGGCGTATGCGCGCGTTTCCTAATTTTTCCTCTGAGGAGAACCGCTATGGCTACGACTACCGCCGCTCCGACTACGCCTCGGGCAATCGATCCGGACAAACTGAACGCATTTCTTGGCCGCGCCGTCGGCGACATGGGCGCCGCTCTGCACTCGACTGTTGTTTTGATGGGCGACCGGCTGGGATTATTCCGCGCGATGCGCGATGGCACGCCGGTGACCTCGCAACAGTTGAGCGAACGAACCGGAGTGCGCGAGCGCTATGTGCGCGAGTGGCTGAAAGCCAATGCTGCGAGCCAATACGTGGACTACGACGCTACGACAGACACATACAGCATGAATCCGGAGCAGGCGTTTGCGCTGGCGGAGGAGAACACGGCGTTGGATCTGCCGGGCTTCCATTACATGTTGGCGTCGCTCATGCGAGATCAAGACAAGTTGGCGGAGGCATTCCGCGAGGGGCGCGGGTTCGGCTGGCACGAACACGATAAGGATCTGTTCTCCGGCTGCGAGCGGTTCTTCCGTCCGACTTATCTGACGCACCTGGTTTCTGAGTGGCTCCCCGCGCTGGCCGGCGTGGAAGCGAAGCTGAAGGCCGGAGCGAAAGTCGCAGACATTGGCTGCGGGCATGGCGCTTCAACCATTCTGATGGCGAAGGCGTATCCAAAGTCGAAGTTCACCGGCTTCGACTATCACGATGGATCTATCGAAGCTGCGCGAGCATCGGCGAAGCGGCAGAATCTTGAGAATGCGGTGACGTTTGAGGTGTCGGCGGCGGCGGCGGTTCCCGGCACCGGCTACGACTTGATCACGGTCTTCGATTGCCTGCACGATATGGGCGATCCGGTGGGGGCTGCGAAGCATATACGCAAAGCGCTCGCACCGGGCGGGACGTGGATGATCGTGGAACCGATCGCTGGTGACGATACGGCAGCGAACCTGAACCCGGTGGGACGGATCTACTACTCGGCATCCACATTTTTATGCGTGCCGGCATCCTTGTCGCAGGATGTGGGACTTGGGCTGGGCGCGCAGGCAGGGCAGAAGCGCCTGACCGAGGTGCTGAACGAGGCTGGCTTTACGCAGGTGCGCCGCGCGGCGGAGACGCCGTTCAACATGGTGCTGGAGGCGCGGGCGTAAGCGTCGTCCACTCAAGCCGATGAGGTCGCTCCAGTCATTTGCGGGGTGTCCGGCTGCGGACAGCGGGTTTCGTGACTGAACACCCCAAGCTGTGCGACTGCACCGCAATGTGTCACGAATGCGCTGATTTCAAATGGATTCTCTGGATTTGTCTTTCCGCTGGAGTGGGCCGGGACGTGCACCTTCCGCAGAGGATTTTCTTTTCCTCGCGAGGGTTTCATGGAGCGCTTTCTTGGCTATTTCCGGTTCAGCTTTCGGCAGTTGCGGAAGAGTCCTTCGTTTGCCATCGCGGCGATCGTCACGCTGGCGCTGGGGATTGGGGCGACGACGGCGATCTTCAGCCTAGTGAATGCGGTGCTATTGAAGCCGCTGCCGTTTCCGGAGCCGGACCGGCTGATGCGGATTACGCAGGAGGACCACTCGACAGGAGCGGTGGTTCCGGAGGCGCTGAGCTATCCGGACTACTTCGACTGGCGGGCGCAGAACCGCAGTCTGTCCGGGATCGCGTCGTACGCGGGACAGAACATGACGATGACGGGCGTAGGCCAGGCGCAGCAGCTTGGCGCGTATGCCGTGTCATCGAATTTGTTCCAGGTGCTGGGCGTCGCTCCGATGCTGGGCAGGGATTTCCGCTGGGACGAAGAGCGGCCGGGCGATCGCGCGGTGATGCTGAGCCATGAGCTGTGGCAGTCGCGATTCGGCGGGGAGCGCGATGTGGCTGGGCGGCAAGTAACGCTGGATGGCGAGCGGTACACGATCACCGGGGTGATGCCGAAGGGTTTCCATTTTCCGACGGAGAGCGGGGTGGAGGCATGGACCTCGCTAGCGAGCCAGGCGGAGGGCGCCGACCCGGCAACGAAGCAGCGGGGCTTTGATACTTTGGAAGTGATTGGCCGGCTGAAGCCAGGAGTGACGCTGGAGCAGGCAAAGGCGGATCTGAACAGCGTGGCGCGCGGACTGGCTGCGCAATATCCCGACTCAAACAAGTGGTACACGACCGCGCGGGTGATTCCGCAACTGGAGTTCGAGGTAGGGAAGACACGGCCTGTGCTGGAGGTGCTGTTTGGCGCGGTTGCGCTGGTGCTGCTGATTGCGTGCGTGAATGTGGCAGGACTGCTCCTGGTCCGCAGCTCACGACGCAGCGGCGAAATTGCGCTGCGCGGGGCGCTGGGGGCGAGCCGGAGCGAGATCGTGTGGCAACTGCTGACGGAGTCGGTGGTGCTGTCGCTGATCAGCGGGCTTGCGGGCATCGCGTTGGCGTCGGGGGCTTTGAAAGAGCTGGCGCTGCTGTTTCCGCAGGCGCTGCCGCGACTGAAAGATGTATCGATCGATCTTCCCGTGCTGGGGTTTGCGATCGGAGTCTCCGTCGTGACCGGCATCGTGTTTGGTGTGGTGCCGGCGCTGCGCATCTCGCGCTTGGCGCCGGCGTTGGCGTTGCGCGATGGCACGCGCAGCGTGACGAGCGGGCGCGGCCATCACCGGCTGCAGACATGGTTGGTGATCGCGGAGACGGCGCTGGGACTGGTGCTGCTGGTATGCGCAGGGTTGTTGATTCGCAGCTTCGCGAGCGTGCTGCGGGTAGATCCAGGCTTTGATCCGCATCACGTGCTGACGGCGCGCTATACGATGCCGGATGCCGGATACCCCCACGATCGCAAAATTCATTTTGTCGAGGAATTGACCGCGCGGCTAGCCGCATTGCCGGGAGTGAAGTCCGCATCCGCGGGATGGCCGATGCCCATGTCCGGCAGCGGTGGAAGCATTTCATTCACGGTTGAAGGTCATCCGGTAGCGAAGGCAGACCACCCCAGTGAGGCACTGGGTTTGGCGCAGCCCGGCTATTTTGAGACGATGCGCATTCCGTTGATCGCGGGCCGCACCTTCAATCCTATGGACCAGACGAAGAGTCCGCCGGTCATCATCATCGACCAGGCGTTTGCGAAGAAGTATTTCGCCGGCGTGAATCCGATCGGCAAGCATGTGACAGCGGACCTGGGTGACGATGTTGTCGAGCGTCCGGTGCGCGAGGTTGTGGGCGTCGTCGGCGATATTCATCAACAGGGCCTGGCGGCGCAGCCTGAGCCGCATTACTACCTGCCGTGGACGCAGGCGGTGATCACGGTACCGTATCTCGTGATGCGGACGACCGGTGATCCGGCGCTGCTGGAGCGTGCGGTGCGGGCAACTATGGCGGGGATGGATTCGAATATCCCAACCTATCGTGTGCACCCGTTGGAGTTCTATATGTCGCAGTCGTTGGCCCCAGCGCGGTTCCAGACATTGCTGCTGACGGCGTTTGCGAGCATCGCGCTGCTGCTGGCGGCTGTGGGGTTGTATGGCGTGCTGGCGTACATCGTCGAGCAGCGCGCGCTGGAGGTTGCGTTGCGGCTGGCGGTGGGCGCGCAGCGCGGCGATGTGTTGCGCATGATCCTGAAGCGCGGGATGGTGCTGGCGGCGATCGGTGTCGCGGTGGGACTGGGGATTTCGCTGGTGGCGACGCGATTCATCGCGACCCTGCTCTACGGAGTGAAGCCATTCGATGCGCTGACCTTCTGCGGAATGTCGCTGGTGCTGCTGGCGGTAGCGTTTGTGGCGAGCGCGGCGCCTGCCTACCGCGCAGCGCAGACAGACCCGATGACGACGCTGCGCACGCAGTGACGCAAGGCATCGCTTCATCCGAGACGACGAGCCCGCCTGCGCAGCCAGTGTCGAATCAATTCGTATTGCGGGACCGCCGTGCGGGAGGTCTGGCGGACGCTCACAAGATTGCGCCGCTTCAGTAATCTCAAAGCCTTCTGCACTGCAGATTTGGAAAGGCCTGTGGCCTCAGACAATTGGCGCAGGCTAGCCCTGGTCTGACGCTCTCCCGAGCGAAACAGAGCGGTCCAGAGAACGACATAGACAAGGAAGGCGGGGGCGGAGCGGTCGTGACCGACGAGATCGGGCAGCAGGACGTCGAGCACATACTCGTCGAACTCTATATGGTTCATTGCACTATAGTTTAGTTCAGTATAGAGACTTGTTCATCGGCGAGCAGCGATGAAGAATGGCTGCGGGAGAACAGAGATGATACGAGGCGTGAAGTTTGTCAGCATTCCGGTTGTCGATCAGGATCGTGCACTGGCGTTCTTTACCGAGAAACTTGGTTTTCGTGTAACCACCGATCAGCCATTCAACGAAAAGCAGCGCTGGATCGAACTGGCGATTCCGGGAGCGGAGACGGGCGTGGTGCTGTTCAGTACGCCCGGAGGTCCCCAGCCGGGCGGCTTCATGAATCTTTCGCTTTGGACAGAGGATGTTGAGGAGACAGCACGGACACTGAAGGCTCGCGGCGTAACGTTTGTGTCCGAGCCGAAGAAAGAGAGTTGGGGCACGTCGGCGATCTTCAAAGATTCCGAGGGCAACAGCTATGTGATGAGCTCGCGATAGATGACGCGCCGATCTGTCCAGCGCCGATCAGTCGAGCGCGGGCAGGCGCAGGTCGGCGTAGTGACGGTTGCGCTCCAGACACAGGGCTTCGACGACTAATTCGTGGTCGTCGCGCTGCGCGAGGCCGGAGACGGTGACCGCTCCAATGACGCCGGTGCCGGCGAGCGCGATGGGAAATGCGCCGCCGTGGCTTGCGTAGTCGGTTGCCGGCAGACTGTACTTCTCCTGCAGGGTGATGTTGCGCGCCTTGAGCGCGAGGCCGACGGCGTAGCTGCTGCGATGGAGGCGGGATACCACGTTGGCTTTGCGTCGCGCCCACTCGGCGTTGTCCGGAGACGTGCCGTGCAGCGCGACGTAGAAGAGTGGCGCGCCGGACTGGTTGCCCAGGTGCGGGGCGAAGCGGCGGATGTCTATAACGATGCCGAGCTGGCGCTCGACAGCCAGCTCGCGCAGCGTGGAGCCGAGCTGCCAAGCGTCGTCTTCATTGAACGATGTCCATTGCAGCTCGCGCTCCTGGCGGGCGATGCGGTCCAGGTCGTCTTCGGTTTGCGCCATTCTTTCCCTCCTATTGCAGCAACACACCCACGATAGATGCGGACATGAGGTTGGCCATGGTGCCGGCGAGCATGGCGCGCATGCCGAGGCGCGCGAGCTCGTTGCGGCGCTCGGGGATGAGGGCGCCGATGCCGCCGATCTGGATGCCGATGGAGCTGAAGTTGGCGAAGCCGCAGAGCGCGAAGGTGGCGATGGTGAAGGAGCGCGGATCGAGCGTGCCTTTGAGAGCGCCGAGATTGGAGTAGGCGATGAGCTCGTTGATGACCATGCGGGTGCCGAGCAGGTTGCCGACGATGTGTGCGGAGTGCCAGGGGATGCCGATGAGCCATGCGATGGGCGCAAAGATCCAGCCCAGGACCTGGTCGAGCGAAGTGGGGAAGGGGATGTGATGCGGGCCGAGCCAGTTATGCACGCCGCCGAAGATGCCGTTGACCAGCGCGACCAGCGCGACGAAGGAGATGAGCATGATGGCGACGTTGAAGGCGAGACGGCCGCCGTCGATGGTGCCGCGGGCGACCGCGCCCAGAAAGTTCTCTTCGCGGTGCTCTTCCGATTCCGGCAGGTGCACGTGGCCGAGGGTGTCAGGCATTTCGGTTTCCGGCACCAGCATCTTCGCCATGAGGATGGTGCCGGGCGCGGTCATGATGACGGCGGCGAGCAGGTGCTTGGCGTCGATGCCGTAGAGGATGTATGCGGCCATGATGCCGCCGGAGACGTGGGCCATGCCGCTGGTCATGATGGTCATGAGCTCGGAGCGGGTGAGGTTGGCGAGAAAGGGGCGGATGGAGAGCGGCGCCTCGGTCTGGCCCATGAAGATGGAGGCGGCGACGTTAAGCGATTCCGCGCCGGAGATGCGCATTGTCCGCTGCATGCCCCACGCAAAGGCGCGGATGACAATCTGCATGATGCCGAGGTGATAGAGCGCGGCGAAGAGCGCGGAGATGAAGATGATGGTAGGCAGCACCTGAAAGGCCACGATGGAGCCGTAGGAGGAGTGCTGTTTGCCGAACTCGCCGAAGACGAACTGCGAGCCGGCGAAGGCATAGCTGAGCAGATGGTTGACGGCGTCGCCGGCGCGGGACATGGCGTCGCGGCCGAAGCTCCAGCGCAGGACAGCGAAGGCAAAGAGGAGCTGCAGGCCGACCCCCCAGGCGACGGTGCGCAGCCGGATAGCGCGACGGTTGCTGGAAAAGAGCCATGCCAGCAGCAGCATGGTGAGCAGGCCAAGGATTCCGGTGAATCGCGCCAATTTGGGTTAGTCCTGAACGGATGAGGTCTGGGCCAGAGTATCGCGGGTGAGCACCTCGTGCACCAACGGAGTGGGGCGGGGCGGTGCGTCGGCGATGACGATGGCATCAGCAATCATGCTTTCCGGCACGGGGAAGAGCTGTGCGTCGTCGGCGAAGAGAGTGCAGAGCGGATCGCCAGCACGGATCTGCGCTCCGAGCTTCGCGTGAAGCTCGAGCCCGGCGTGGGCGGAGACCGGCTCGCCGGGCTGAGTGCGGCCAGCGCCAAGACCCTGAACCGCCCAGCCAATGGAGGTGGTGTCCATGGAAAAGACGAAGCCGGAACGGGAGGCGCGCAGTACCCGCTGCTGTGCGGGCTGGTGAGCGAGAGCGGCGAGATCGCCGCCCTGAAGGGCAACCATCTGCTCGAAACGATGCAGAGCGGAGCCATCGGCGAGCAGGCTTTCGGCGCGCGCGCGGCCCTCCTGCGCAGTTTTGGTGACGCCAGCGAGGAAGAGCATCCACCCTGCAAGAAGTAAGGAGAGTTCGCGCAGGTCATCGCTGTTCGCGTTGCGCTCTCCGCGAAGCAGCGCGAGGGCCTCGAGGATTTCGACCGAGTTGCCGGAGAAACGTCCCAGAGGCTGTGACATATCGGTGAGCACCGCGGCGGTTCGGGTGCCGGAGGCTTCGCCGATCTCAACCATAAGGCGCGCGAGGAAGCGGGAGACGGCGGGGTCGGGAAGAAAGGCGCCCGATCCGGTCTTGACGTCGAGCACGAGTGCATCGAGGCCCGCCGCGAGCTTCTTGCTCATGATCGACGCGGCAATCAGATAGGGGCTTTCCACGGCGCCGATGTGGTCGCGGAGTGCATACAGTTTGCGGTCCGCGGGAACGATCTTGTCGGACTGGCCGACGATACAGCAGCCGCACTCGTCAAGAACGCGCTGCATTTCAGCGACGGAAAGCGTGGTGCGATAACCGGGGATGGTTTCGAGCTTGTCCAGCGTGCCGCCGGTGTGGCCGAGCGCGCGCCCACTCAGCATGGGGACGCGCAGGCCGGCAGCGGCGGCGATGGGCGCGATGAGGAAGGATGTCTTGTCGCCCACGCCGCCGGTGGAATGCTTGTCGACTGTGGGGCGCGCGGGGCTGCCATCTGCGGGACGGCGCAGGTCGAGCTGCACGCCGGAGGTGCGCATGGCCTGGGTGAGCGCGCGTACCTCAGCCGGCTCCATGCCACGCAGGAAGGTGCCCATCAGGAAGGCGCTGAGCTGCGCGTCGTCGATGGAGTCGTTGGCGGCGCCGCGCGCGATGTGCGCGATCTCAGCGTCGGTGAGGGTCTGGCCGTCGCGCTTGCGGCGGATGATGCTGCTGGTGTCGAGGGGGGCGTTGGCGTTATCCGGCATGGGTGAGATCGAAGCCGAGGGGGAATAGCTCGGCGAGGGTGTGAGTTTGTGGGCGCCCGTCAAAGGGAAAGAGAATCAGGCCGTTGGCCGGCATGAACTCGGAGAGGACCTGGCGGCAGGCGCCGCAAGGTGAGCTGGGCGCGTTGTTGAGGTTGGTGACGGCGACGGCGTGGATGCGCAATTGGGGGCCATGCTGCGCGACGGCACGCGCGACCGCGGAGCGCTCCGCACAGATGGAGAGACTGTAGGAGGCGTTCTCGACATTGGCCGCGGCGACGATTTCGCCGCTTCCGAGCAGCAGTGCCGCGCCGACGCGAAACCCGGAGTAGGGCGCGTAGGCGTGCTCGGCCGCATCGCGCGCGGCGGAGAGCAGCTCCGCCTGCTGATCCGGGGATAGCGTGATGGGCGAAGGCGGCATCTCGCTTCGAGGCTACTGAGGGTCAGACTCGCTTGCAACTGCGGATGTGCAGGTACGTGCGCGGCTGAGCAACAGTTCGCGTTCGCGTGCATTGCCTGCGAGGGCGGCGGCGCGCTCAAACTCTTGGCAGGCTTCATCGACCCGGCCGAGGCGGAAGAGCAGCTCGGCGCGCACGCTGGGCAGGCGATGGTAGTTGGCGAGCGTGGGCTCGGCGGTGAGCTGTTCGACAAGCTCGAGGCCGGCTGCAGGGCCGAAGGCCATGGCGATGGCGACGGCGCGATTGAGCTCGACGATGGGCGATGGCTGGCGCTGCGCGAGCGTTGCGTAGAGCGCGGCGATGCGCGGCCAGTCAGTTTCTTCGCCGGTGCGCGCCCGGGCATGGCATGCG
>DASXGY010000134.1:0-13301 GCA_036488835.1 Acidobacteriaceae bacterium | reverse complement strand
ATACTCCATCGTGATGAATTTGATTTTCTCTGCTTCACCAAGATCGAAGATGCGAATGACGTTCCGGTCGCCGACCTGGCGGGCTAGGATCAGCTCCTGTTTGAAGCGATGCAGGACCTCACGATCGCTGGCCAACTCGGGGCGAATGACTTTGAGCGCGACCTCGCGTTCCAGCTCCATGTCGCGCGCTTTATATACGGCGCCCATGCCGCCTTCGCCAAGTATTTCGAGAATCTCATAGCGATTCGCCAGAATAGTTCCTGGCTCCAGCAGCACAAGAGCCCGCATGCCGCCTACCAGCGAGCCTGGATTCGCGAGGTTTGTGGCAGCACTCAGCGCCTGTAATCCGGCATCTAGAAGGGTAGGAGCTTCCGAAAAGCCGGCAGATTCCTTTGCCGCCACCGGTGGGGGCGTCGGCGTAGCCGTTGCACTTCCTGCCCCGCGGCGAGGAGGAACACTCTGCCCTATAAACGTCGGAGCTTCGTGGTCGAATTTTCGGTCTTTTGGGTCACTCATGCCGTGATTCAGTTCACACGACGGCGGAGATGTGAATCCGACCGGTGTGAGCCCCCCACCAACCCATATCGCAAACAGATAGCGTGAATTTCTTTTGACTATATGCCCCCAACATCCGTTGGTAAAGCGCGGGTTTGCGGCGGCTACTTTCAAGTAATCCCGCGACAAACGCCACCATCACGAAGAAGTTGGGTGTCAATTCTGTGCCGGAAATGAAGTTCTGACGGACTGTTATGGCCCCGTCGGAGGATCGTTGAAGAGTGTGAGGTAGTTACAGAGCGTTCCCCTGACTTTTCGCCTCGCTGCGGTTATGCAGCGCAAGGCACAGACACCCGGGAGCCCCGGTCCCTGGGTCCGCATCCATCAACTCGGATCGTGCTAAACCCGCGTCGCAGGATCTGGCGTGAGGGCATCCCGCCCGGCTCGCACGGCGCATCGCGGCCGAAAAATAGCTGGCAAGATCGAAAAAGTTGACAGATGATGATACGAAATCTCCCGGGTTGTTGTTATTCACAGTAAGCGGGCCAACGACGCACTCTGCGTCGCCGACAAGGATTGGATCGAGGGAGGAACAGGACATGAACGCAAGAAAGTTAGCACTGTTCGGAGGGTCCGCGGTGATCGTAGCGGGAGGCCTGCTGTATGCGCTGGGTATCTATCCACCGGCCACTGGCCGCGCCGGACAAGGCGCCATTGGGCAGCGTCAGGTATATCGCGCGGAGCAGCCACAGGACGCGTCCGTCAATTCGGGCGCCGCGCCGGTAGCCATGCAGGCGACTGCAGAAGAGTTCAAGAACCATCCTGAGCTACAGAACGGCCAGATCTTCCAGCTAAGCACTGGCCAGATGTATCAACTGAACAACGGTCAGTTGCTTGCACTGCAAAACGGACAGATCTTCAAGATGCGCAACGGCCAGATGCTCCAGTTGCAGAACGGCCAGTTGAATCTCATGAGGAACGGCCAGTTGGTAGCCCTGCGGAACGGACAGATGTACCAGATGAGCAATGGCCAGCTGTTCAGAATGAATAACGGCCAGATGCTGCAAATGAATAACGGTCAAATGTTGGCGCTGAAGAATGGCCAGATGCTGGCGCTGAAGAATGGTCAATTATTGGCTATGAAGAACGGCCAGATGCTAGCGCTGCAGAATGGCCAGATTCAGTCAATGCTAAAGCAGCCGTAATGGACCTCGGAAAAGCAGGCGCCTTTGCTCAAGAAGCAAAGGCGCACTCTCCAGAGATCCGCCCCTAGTTGCCGCTGCTCGGGATCTGCCAAATGGATCGAACCAGTCCGAGGGGCGGGATCAGGGCCGAAAGACAATTCACTCCGGCCCGCATCATCGTGACGCTGATGTTCTTCCTGACGCTCGCCGGCGGCCTTCCGGCGCGAGCCGAACCCCGGCTTTATTGTCAGGAGACAAGACATTTCCGGATCATCTACTACTCACCGCAGCACGAATATCTTGCCCCGCTGCTGATCCGCTCTCTGGAAAACGCCGCTAACTTCTACAAGAAGAACTTCGGCTACGAGCCAAAAGGCAAGATCACCATCCTTATTCAGGACTTCGACGATAACGGATACGGCGGCGCCGGAACGGTCCCCATCGATTTCATCCAGATAGGCATCGAGCCATTCGATCTCAGCTTCGAAACGTTGCCGTCGGCCGAACGCATGGGATTGATGTCGCGGCATGAGCTGATGCACATCGTGATGGGTGACGAGGCGGCCCCGCGGGACGCCACGTTCCGCACGCTCTTTGCTGGAAAAATCTTGCCCAACACCGACGATCCCATCTCCATCCCCTTCAGCTTCCTGGGCAGCCCTCGCGTCTATTCCCCCCGCTGGTTCCACGAAGGGGCGGCAGTCTTCATGGAAACCTGGATGGGCGGCGGCTTTGGACGTGCCCTGGGTGGCTACGACGAGATGGTCTTCCGCGCGATGGTCCGCGACCACCGATACATGTACGACGTGGTGGGACTCGAATCCGAGGGAACCTCCGCTGATTTTCAGGTCGGCGCAAACTCTTATCTGTACGGGACGCGCTTTATGAACTATCTGGCGCGCCAGTACGGCCCCGAGAAGCTCACCTCATGGATCGTGCGCACAAGTTCCAGCCATGCTTACTTCGAAAGTGAGTTCCGCGCGGTGTATGGCAGGTCACTCCGCGACGAGTGGCACCGCTGGCTCGCCTTCGAACGGGAGTGGCAGAACACCAACCTGCAAACGATCCGGAGATATCCGGTGACGCCAGTGCAGTACCTCTCGCCGAAGGTCCTGGGATCTATCTCCCGCTCCTACTACGACGCCGAGGCCAACGTGATTTATGTGGCCGTACGGCATACCGGCCGCATGCCGTACCTCGCCGCGATTCATCTCGACTCCGGGCGCGTGGAACATCTGACCGATGTGCACGGCGGTGCGCTCTATGACGTCACCTCTCTCGCCTTTGATTCCGACGGCCGCCGGCTCTTCTTTACGACCAACAATACGCACGGCCTGCGCAGCGTCAATGTTTTTGATCTGAAGACCCGCAAACGGACCGTCATCGGACCCAACCTGCGCATCGGCGATCTCGTCTTCTGCCGCAAGGACGGCTCGCTCTGGGGAGTACGGCATGACAACGGTCTGTCGAGCCTCGTGCGCATGGAGCCTCCCTTCAAATCGCCGAGAGTGCTCTATACGCTTCCCTACGCCTCAGATCTCTTCGATCTCGATATCTCCCCCGACGGCAAGCAGTTGACCGGCGCACGGACCGATGAGACCGGCACACAACGGCTGGTCCGATACCAGATCCCAGACCTGCTCGCGGGAAAGACCACGGACGAGGTCCTCTACGACTTCAAGTACGATTCACCGGATAGCTTTACCTTCTCGCCCGATGGGCGGTATCTCTACGGATCGTCCTATCTGACGGGCGCGTCAAATCTGTTTCGATTCGATCTGGAGACAAAGAAGCTCGACGCGCTCAGTAACACGGAAACCGGACTCTTCCGGCCGATGCCGCTCCCCAACGAGACTCTGGCCGCATTCGAATACTCGGCCCGGGGATTTCGTCTGGTGAAGTTGCCGGTTCGGGTGATCGACGATGTAAACGCAATTCCATACCTGGGAGAATCCGTCGTCGATAAGTACCCACAACTGAAGTTGTGGAAGCTGCCGTCGCGCAACAACATCGATGATCTTCGATTGCGCACGTACGCGGGGCTATACCGTCCTTTGCACCACATCGATCTGCAGTCGATATATCCGATCGTGCAGGGCTACGAAAACGAGCAGGGCGGCGGCCTGCGTATGGACTTAGGCGACAGCCTGAGCGTAATCCACATCGCAACGACGCTTTCGTACACTCCCACCGGTCCCCATGCGCTGAGGGATCGGTTTCACTTCGGAGTGGATGCCACCTACTGGGACTGGGAGCTCTCCGGCTACTTCAACAAGGCTGACTTCTACGATCTGTTCGGTCCTACCAAGGTGGGCCGACGCGGGTTCGGCCTCGTAGGCGAGAAGAAGAAGAATCTCATCCACGACTCGGATCGCATCCTGGACCTGACCACGGATCTCGCCGGGTACTCCGGTGTGGACCGTCTACCGGATTATCAGAACGTGACCGCGTCGCACACCAGGTTTGTGCGGGGGGCTGGAACGCTGGCCTATTCAGATCTTCAAAGATCACTGGGTGCGATCGAAGACGAAAGCGGCGTGCAATGGAATGTGAACGCACAGATGGACGCCACGTTCCCCAAGCTCTTTCCCCGCGTGTGGGGGGAATACTCCCGCGGCTTCCTTCTCCCGCTCAGAAACTCGTCGCTTTGGATCCGTTCTTCGGCGGGTGGGGCGTTCGGCAACGAGAACGATCCGTTCGCCAACTTCTACTTCGGCGCCTTCGGGAACAACTGGGTCGACAAGGGAGACTTCAGCCGTTATCGCGAGTACTACAGTTTTCCCGGCGTCCATATCGATCAGATCGGCGCAAATAGCTTCGTGAAATCACTGGCCGAATGGGATCTGACTCCGCTGCACTTCCGCAATCTGGGGTCCACGAAGCTTTATTGCAATTGGGCAAGGCTCGTGCTCTTCACCGGCGGCCTTGCTGCGAACCCGGCCAGTGATCAGCGAAGCGGCTATGGGGATGCCGGCGCTCAGATAGATGTCCGCATGGTGTTGTTCTCCCAGGTGAAGTCGACCTTCTCGACTGGGTTCGCGGCCGCTCACGATCGGAGCGGGCATACCGGCACCGAGTTCATGGCTTCGCTGAAAATCTACTGAACACCTCACATACTTTGCTCGCTGAAGGCCGCACCCCCGGGTCGCGATCCAGCATGCGCAAGATCAGCCCATCGATCTCCGCAGGTATCCCGGCGCGTAGCGTGGAAGGCGCCGCGACCACCCGGCACTCAATCGCCTCGAACACGGCCAGCGGTGTCTCGGCGGCGAACGGATGCCGCCCCGCCCACAGCTCGTACAGCAATGTGCCCAGCGAATATACGTCCGAAGCGGTGCTCGCCAATTCACCTCGAAATAATTCAGGAGACATGTACAGCAGCGTGCCTGAGAGCGTACCGGATATGGTTCCCGAGGCGCCTGAAGAATTCACCTCCAACCGCACCGGTCCCGCAAGGCGGGCTAGACCGAAGTCCAGTATCTTCAGTACTCCGTCTTTGCCGAGGATGATGTTCGCCGGCTTGATATCGCGATGCAGGATGCCTGCCGCATGCGCCGCCGCCACAGCGCCCGCCGCCTGTCCTCCCCAGTCGATCGCCTGTGCCGTATCCACCGCGCCCGCGTCGATCAGCTCGCGAAAGGTCGGACCGTCGATCCACTCCATCGCAATGAACAGTCCCGCAGCTGACTCTCCGGATTCACACACGGTGACGATGTTGGGGTGGTGAAGCGCCGACGCTGCTCGCGCCTCCGTCTCGAAGCGGTCCACCGCCTGCGGACTGGCAACAAGATGGCGCCGCAGAATCTTCAGCGCGATCGGACCCCCTGACGGATCACGCGCCAGGTACACCTCACCCATACCCCCGACCGTGATCAGCGACTCAATCTCGTACTTCCCGATGCGCTGGCCTGCGGCGAGCGCGCCCGGCTGCCGCTCCAGCAGGTCGGCCGCAAGATGAACCGGCGGTTCGGCGAAGAACGCCTTCTCGTCCGCTTTGAGGAGGGACTCCAACTCCGCCCTGACGGCCGCACTGGTTGAAGCAAGTAGAGCTTCCCGTTGGTGCACAGGAAGATCGATCGCTTCGTGAAACAGCTCTTCGACCTTCTCCCAATCGGCTGGTTGGATCATGATTCCTCGCCGTTGATTTCGCGCATCAGCCATGTACGCGCAAGCCGCCAGTCGCGATTCACGGTGATCACAGAAATGCCCAACGCTTCGGCCGTCTCCTCAATACTCAGCCCGCCGAAGTAGCGCATCTCGATCACTCTGCTCTTGCGTGAGTCGACGGCCTCCAGCCGTTCCAGCGCTTCATGCAGCGCCACAACCTGAGCGGCCTCCTGATGCACCGCCAACTGCACATCATCGATCGACAGCTTCACCTGCCCGCTGCCGCGTTTTCCAGCAAGACGGCTCTTTGCATGGTTCACCAGGATCTGCCGCATGGCCGTGCAGGCTACGGCGAAAAAATGACACCGGTTCTCATACGATGCGTTCTCCGCTCCAGCCAGCTTCAGATACGCCTCATTGAGCAGAGCCGTCGGCTGCAGAGTATTGCCTTGGTCCTGGCCGACCCACGCGCGACGCGCGATGCGATGCAGCTCCTTGTAGACCAGCGGCATCAGCTCGTTGAGCGCGTTCTGGTCGCCTTTGCCCCAGGCGGCCAGCAGGCTAGTCACCTCACCTTGAGGATTCATCGTCTCCCGATCCCGCGTGGAGTCATATAGTTCGCCTCAGCGCAGCCCCTGGCCCAGCCGATGCATCTGCCACAGATCGCGCGGCGTCTGCGACAGCAGTGGCCGGACCGCCAGCATTCCGGTCGGCCCGATACTTCTCTCCAGGTACTTCAACTCCGTGAACAGGCTCTCCAGCTCGGGGTCGGGGGGGACCTCCAGGCCGGCCTCCCGAAGCATAAGATCGCTCTTGGCCCGCACGCTTAGTTCGGTTGTCAACTGCAGAAGAGACAGCATATCGCCGCGCAGCTCGGGCGGAAAGGCCTCCTGCAGAGACATCAGGTAGGTGCCGACCCGGCTCTCAGGAAACTCCTGAGATCCGATCATGTTGAGCATGTCGATGTCGCGGTCCAGATTGCCCCCCAACCACCGCCGCAGCGAGTGTTCGCTGAAGTAAAACACGAACCCGAAGATCAGCGGAACGCCTGTAACCGCCGCGACCGTCGACAACACCGGCGACTGCAGGCTCTGGTTGAACAACGAGTGAAGCACAGCCGCTGCCAGCACGCCGGGCATAAAGAGTCGCACTCCGCGCCATTGCCGGCTATCGAGCAGATACGCTGAGATAGTCGCACCAAACGCCGCGACACCTCCATGCATGACGGCTGTTCCAAACCCACGCAGGATCCAGATACCGATTCCCTGCCCCTCCAGGAGGTGGAGGTACGTGATGTTTTCCACCAGCGCGAATCCAGCCCCAACCGCGAAGCCGCAGATGGCCGAATCCGCCATGAACGCCACCCTGGCCGTTGCTATGAGAAAGATCCAGTAAACGGACTTGGCTAACTCTTCCACCACGGGAGCGCCGAAGCGGGCGTAATCGTCCTGGTATGCAGGAAATTGCCTAAAAACGAACGTATTGATCGCAAAGCAGAACAACGCCGACAGCGCGCCGGCCGCGAGCGCTGTGAGAACGGTGCGTGGGGAAACCAGCTTATAGCTGTCCAGCGATCGTAACGCGGCAAGAAACAGCAGCACCGGCAGCAGCGCCAGCGCAAACCGAACCGCCTCGCCAACGGGCATCCCGGCGTGAATCACGGGTTCGACGAGATTCCGAAAGTCAAGCGGTTCCAGCCTTGTTCGCGGCGATAACTCAGCGAACTGGCAAAGGTCCGCAACAGAAAGATACCGAGACCGCCAATTGGCCGCTGGGCTAAATCCAGCGTCAGGTCTGGCGGAGTCGCCGCCAGCGGATCGAACTCGATCCCCTCATCGCCCACCTCCACCGCCAGCTCGCCCGGCCTGGACACCCGATAGGTGACGTTTACCACTCCCGGTGCGCCCTCCGGATAGGAGTGGCGCGCTATGTTCATGAAGATCTCCTCGATGAGGAGGTCCAGCTCACCCATGCGTGACTCCGGCAGCTTGGCCTCCCGTGCGCCTTTTCTGACGAACTCCGTAACAGGCCCGAGCGATTCGACCCTTGCGAGCAGTGTCAGCGATTGCGGGGTGCTCGACAAGCCGTTCGCTCAGCTCTTCATAAGTGCCGACTCGACCGAGTCATGCGCAGGAAAGACACGGTTGAGCTTGGTGATCTCAAACAATTGCCGGACCAGCCCGGTCAGGCAGCAGATTCGGAGCTCTCCGCCTTTATCCCGCAACTTCTTGGCCATCCTCACGATTGCACCAAGTCCCATGCTGCTCACGTATATGAGATCGCCCAGATCGGCGACGATGCTCGTGAACCCCTCTGACATGCAGGACTCGCACTGGTCCTCGAACTGAACGGCGCTTTCGGCGTCCATCCGGCCGGCCACATGCAACACAACCTTATCGCCCATCTGCGTCCGTTCGATGTTCACGATACCTAAGAGTGCCTTACAGAGGCCCGAGCGTCAATAACATCGAAATCCATAGCTTTGTCAAGCGGCGACACGCATGCAATTGTGCTCATGGGTTTGTATTGCGCCCCTGCAACGTGCGCATGACATCCCATGACGGAGATCCCAAGAACACTTCCGTCGAAACTATGTAGGACCGGCGCTCCAAACAGACAGGGCAAAGGACAGTGATAGACCCTGTACGAACCCGGACTTCGACAGGGGTTGGCACATTCCGACCGCAGCCGATTCCTTTACAGCGCACTACCTGTACGTGATTCCGTCCGGGAGCTGGCATACCGGCAGGGTAGCGCGACAGGGGTGTGGAAAGGCGAAGAAAAGACGAAGAAAAGGCGAAGACAAAAGCGGGCCATCGGAGGCTGAGTGAATGCTAGTTGCAGAACTCTCGATCAAGCTCTCCCTGCTATTCGAGTGGTCCTTCCCTTGCGTCGCGCCCTGAAAGGCGATACGCATCGATCAGAGAGAGACGCCTCCCGTGCAGGTCAGGCGGTGACCGCTCCAGAAGATTGCTCGCAATCGATCCTGCGAGTTGCCAGCGAGTCCTTGTGCCGTGCAAGCTGAATCGCATGCCGGAGCTGCCGGACATTGCCGCTTATCTCAGCGCGCTCGAACCGCTCATTGTTGGACAGAAGCTGCACCAGGTGCGCGTAGCGAGCGCCTTTCTGCTGCGCACGGTGCAGCCGCCGCTGAGCAGCGCGGAGGACCGCAGCGTGAGCGAATTGCGGCGAGTCGGCAAGCGCATCGCGATCGGGATGGAGGGCGACCTATGGCTGGTGCTCCACCTGATGATTGCCGGGCGGCTGCATTGGCGGCCGGCGGGAGCGAAGCTCGCTGGGCGGAACAGCCTGGCCGCCTTCGATTTTCCAAACGGCTCGCTGGTGTTGACGGAAGCCGGCACGAAGAGACGCGCGTCACTGCACGTTCTGAGCGGAGATGAGGGGTTGCAGTCCATCGATCCAGGCGGCGTCGAAGTCTTCGAGTGCAATCTGGATTCGTTCCGCGCAGCTCTAGTGACCGAGAACCGCACGCTGAAGCGAGCCCTGACCGATCCACGGATCGTGAGCGGCATTGGCAACGCTTACTCGGACGAGATACTGCATGCGGCGCGGCTCTCACCGATCCAGCAGACGCACAAACTGGAGCCCGAGGAATGGGAGCGGCTGTTCACAGCGACGCGGGAGACGCTCCAGCTCTGGATCGAACGATTGAAGACAGAAGCGAAAGTCGAGTTTCCGGAGAAGGTGACGGCCTTCCGCAAGGAGATGGCGGTGCATGGGCGTTATGGACAGCCGTGTCCGCGATGTGGCGAGCCAATTCAGCGTATCCGCTATGCGGACAACGAGACGAACTATTGCGCGCGTTGCCAGACGGAAGGTCGTGTATTGGCGGACCGCAGCTTGTCGCGGCTGCTGGGAAAGGACTGGCCGCGCACGCTGGACGAACTGGAGAGCATGACCAGACGCGCGCGCAGAGATGGCGTGCCCATGGCGGCATCCACCACGACGAATGGTAGGCCTTGAGCGTTTAGAGGTGGCCGTTGTAGTGGTAGTGGAGCAGCTCTTCTACGGCGAGGAGAGCCAGGGTAGCGACGGAGAGCACCATCTGCAGGCCCTCCATCCGGAGCTTGCGCGCGCTCGGTGGGTGCTGACGCCAGAGCGATGCAGGACGGCGGCGCAGCCTGCGAAGCTGGCCGAGAATGGCGAGATTTAACAGCGAGCCGATCAAAGCAAGGCTGACCATGGGAATGCGGAGCGCGTCCGCATGGAAGCGGTCCACCATGGCGCCCGCACTGGCACTGAGCACGAGTGAGCCGACACCGACGACAAAGCGCAGACCATTTGCTGCGGCGAAGAAGGTGCAGATGCTCTGCAGAAGAGCAAAGAGCAGACTTGACCAGGCGATTGCGCCCCGTACCCCCGCCGCATCGCCTCTCGCCGCATCGTCCTCGGACGGGAAAGGCCGGACTGGAGTCGTGGTCACAAGAAAACTCCGGGGAAGGGAATTGCGTTTCCCTTTCGATTCTACATATCTGCGACGTCTCCAAATGTCATCAGAGCTGCATCGAGCGGTAGCACGGCCGCTGCTCCGATCTTGTTGGAGCACTTCAGAGACTGCCTCTTCGTTTCCTGCGTATAAGCTATGCCTGTACCGAAGGAACACCGCCGGAGGATAGGGCGATGCGCATCGCACGCGTGAGTCATGCGGTCTTTGCGACGACCATGATCTCCCTGGGAATCCTGGGTCTGATCAATAGCGATTTCGCCATGGTGTGGCAGCCGGTACCCAAGGGTGTGCCAGCACACGAGGCACTCGGCTATCTCTGCGCCTTCCTTTCCCTGGCATGTGGCCTGGGCCTGCTCTGGGAGCGCGCAGCCGCCACTGCTGCCCGCGTGCTGCTCGCCTATCTACTGCTTTGGTCCCTGCTGATGAACGTGCCGGACATCCTTCGCGCGCACGCTGCGGTAGGTTCCTGGTATGGCCTCGCCGAGGCTGCGGCGATGGTGGCGGCTGCCTGGGTACTGTATGCCTGGTTCGCCACTGATTGGGATAGGCAGCGCCTCGGTTTCGCCACCGGCGACAAGGGGGTGCGCATCGCGAGGGTGCTCTATGGCCTGGCTTTGATTTACTTCGGCGTGGGCCATTTCGTCTATCTCAAAGAGACTGTCGCGGACGTGCCTCACTGGCTGCCATGGCATCTGGCATGGGCGTATTTCACCGGTGGTGCCTTTATCGCGGCGGGCTTGGCGGTGCTGTTCGGGGTATGTGCACGATTGGCTGCCGCGCTCTCGGCGTTGCAGATCGGCCTGTTCGTCCTGCTGGTGTGGGTACCCATTGTTGCGGCGGCAGGCCCCAAAAGCGCCTTCCAATGGAGCGAGACCGTCATCTCCGCGGCGCTGACAGCCGGCGCATGGGTGGTGGCGGATTCCTACCGCGGCACGCTCTGGCTCTCCATGAACAAGCGCTAGTGCTGGCGCTGCGAGGTGGACGTTAAAGCCATCCTTTCTTGCGAGCAATACGGGATGCTTCAAACCGGTTGGAAGCAACTTGGATCAGGTCCGTGGAGAATGCCCGGTTTAGAGCCAGTCGAGGACTAGACCAGGCGACGTCAGCGACCGGCGAGCCGAGGAGGAATGTCATCCAGGTTGTGAAAGAAGTTCGTTTTGGATCTGCCACGGTCGTGCTGTCGATCAAGTGCGGCGGCATCGCCATACTCTGTTAAAGTTCTTCGCCATGGCACTCTCCATCCCTCCCTGCTCCGCAAAACATGCGCTGCTCCCCTTACTGATTGGTCTGTTGCTGTGCGTCTCGCCGCATCGGTTGGATTCGCAGGCGACGCAAGCTCCGACGAAGCCAAAAGTGGTCGTTCCCGCGTGGGCGCAACCAGGTTCTCCAACGCATGAGCAGGTGCCGCCGCCGGCAGACTTTCATCGTCCCAGCAAAAACTTCGATACGCCAACCGGCGTATTCGATGGACAATCGGATATTGGAGCGGCCTTGGTGCCGGGTAGCGGCACGTATGATCCCGCTACCAAGCGATATACGATCCGTTCCGCCGGATACAACATCTGGTACTCGCGCGATGAGTTCCGTTACATCTGGAAGAAGTACAACGGAGATGCCTCGCTCGCGGCGGATGCCACGTTTCCAGATCCGAAGGGCTATGACGACCGAAAGGTAGTCCTGATCATTCGCCAGAATCTGGATGACGACTCACAGGAGGCCATGATTGGTGAGCACGGCAGCGGCATGATTCACCTTGCGCAGCGTCCGAAGAGGGGCGCAATGATGATAGACATGCAATACCGGTTCGGAGGCACTCTGGAGGGCGTGCTGGCCAAGCGGATCGGCATCGAAAAGCACGGAGATTCCATCGCGATCTTCGTCAGCCTGAAGGGTGAGCCCATGAGTCAACTCGGTCCGCCGATCCATTTGCACTTTGACGGTCCGTTCTATGTTGGCCTTGGTTTCTGCTCGCACCTGCCTATCAAGCCGGATACTGCCGTGTTCTCAAATGTTGTCCTCGAGAACTCGGCTGGTAAGGCGCGGTAGTGGAAGATCGCTTTTGAAGCAAAGCGGCAGCCGCGAGATCGCCGCAAACAGGAGACAACATCCATGAAGTTTCTCTCGATACGTCGACCATTCTTTGGGCTGGCTGGCGTTGCTTTTTATCTTCTCGCCCCCGTATTGCATGCACAGACTGCCGCGGCGCCCGCGGCGGCCGCGCCTTCTGAGAAAGCCGCCGAGCATCTGCGTAGCCGATTGTTCATCTACGATCTGCACGATGGCTCCTCACACCTGGTGTACGCAGCGGACTCCATCTGGGAGGCACCCAATTGGTCTCCTGACGGAGCCTATCTGATCTCCAACTCCGGCGGACACATTTATAAGTTCACGCTCGCAAAAAGCGGAACTGCGGAGCCCACAGAGCTGGCCATTCCCGCTAATTTTGACTGCAACAACGATAAGGCCATCTCTCCGGATGGGAAGAAACTCGCCTTCTCCGCGACGGCTACCGGCAGCGATGGGTCGCAGGTCTTTCTGGCAGACGCGGATGGCGGCAATATCAAGCTCATGGTGTCTGAGACGCCGAGCTACTTCCATGGCTGGTCGCCGGACAACAAGATGCTTGCCTTTGTAGCCCAGCGGAACGGAAGCCATCAATTCGATATCTATCGTCTGCCCGCGGCCGGCGGAACGGAGCAACAGCTCACCTCCAACATTCACCACGATGACGGCCCTGACTACTCACCGGACGGAAAGTGGATTTACATCAACTCCGATCGATCAGGAAAGGAGGCCATCTGGCGCTTTCCCGCGGACGGCGCGGGTCTCCACGATCAGAAAGCAGTGAGGGTTGTGAATGATGAATTGGAAGACTGGTTTCCGCACATCTCGCCGGATGGAAAGAAGATGGTGTACATCGCTTATCCCGCTGGCACGCCTACTCACGATCCGCGCAACGTCGCAATCAAGATCAAGCTCGTCGCGATCAACCATGACAAAGTTGGCAGCGGCGAGAAGACCCTGATAGAGGCAACCGGCGGCCAGGG
>DASXGY010000118.1:0-4512 GCA_036488835.1 Acidobacteriaceae bacterium | reverse complement strand
GATTCTCCTGGAAGGCATAGGGCACCTCTCGTCGAACAAACAATAGTGTTGAAGAGCCCGACTTCGTTGCGCCCAGGACCAACATGGGCCCGGCGCCAGAAGAATGGTCTTCACTTTACTCTGCGGCGAGGTTGCCCGGTACCCTTTTGGGACCTGCCGCTTGTCATAACTCCGACTGGTGTCAGACCGCGCGGTATCAGCGTCGTTTGAAGCGGCGGAGGAGGCTGCCCGGGATGGGGACCTTCAGGAGCAAGGTGAAGGCGACGTAGAGAGCGCCGTAGGGGATGAGGACGGCGATGGCGGTGAGGATGGCTGCGCGCGATCCGTGGCCGTGAATTGGCAAATGACGATGCAGCAGGAAGCAGAGTGCCGCGGCGAGGATGGCGGCGAGCCAGAGGCGGAGGATGCGGCTGGCGGGGTAATCAACCGCGCCGATCCGCTGATTCATGGCGCGACGGAGCAGGGAGTACTCCAACCATGCGGCGAGACCTGCGGAGAAGGTGAGACCGGCGACGCCCCAGCGGGGATCGATGCCGAGCAGTTGGGGCAGGGGCTTCGAGAAGAAGTAGCCGAGGCCGAGGGTGAGGGCGACGCGGATGACCGCGAAGTTGAGGGGCGTCCGTGTGTTGCGAAGCGCATAGAAGGCGGAGGAGTAGAGGCGTCCGGAGGTTCCGGCGAGCAGGCCGACGCCGGAGCCGGCGAGGGCGCTCCAGACATACGTCACAGCGCGCGCATCGAAGCGGCCGGTGCGATAGATGGCGGCGACCACCACGTCTCCGAGCACGACGAAAGCGACGGCGGAGGGGACGACGAACCACGCGATCTGCTGCAGGCCGGCCGCGAGGCGGGCACGGAGCTTGGCGGCGATCTGCTCTGGAGTGCCGAGGGCGGCGGACATGGCGGGCAGCTCCGCGGCGGAGACGGCCATGCCGAAGAGCGAGACGGGAAGCTGATTGATGATCTGCGCGTAGCTGAGCGCGGCCACCGCGCCGGTAGGCAGGGCGCTGGCGAGGATCTGGTCCACGAAGGCGCTTAACTGCACGACGCCGCGGCTGATGAAGACGGGGAAAAAATTGTGGACGATGGTGCGCACGTGCTCCGACCGGAAGGTGGCTTTCCACTGAAGCGGGCTAAGCAGTTTGAGGACGGACGGTACCTGGACGAAGAACTGCAGCGCGGAGCCGATAACCGACCCGATGGCCAGTGCGACGGCGAGGCGCGGCTCGGCAATAGAGGCAGCGGTGATGCCGTGGGTGAAGAGGCTACGGCCTTGCCAGACCAAGGTCGCGATCATGGCGACGTTCCAGACCACGGGCGCGGTGTAGGAGAGCAGGAATCGGCGATGGCTGTTGAGGATGCCGAGGCACCAGGCCGACAGCACCAGCAGCGCCGCGCCGGGAAAGAGGATGCGGACGAGCTGGATGGTGAGCAGACGTGTGCCGTCTTTGAAACCATAGGCGATCACGTCGACCAGCAGGGGCGCGAAGAGCACGCCGAGGAGTACGAGCACCGATGCGACGAGCACCAGGATGGCGAATATGGCGGCGGCGGTGCGGGTGGCTTCTTCGTGGCGCTCCTCGGCGTTCAGGCGCGCGTAGACCGGGATGAAGGACGCGGAGAGGACACCTTCGCCGAAAAGGTTCTGCAGCATGTTGGGGATGCGGAAAGCGGCCTTGAAGGCGTCTGCGGCCATGGAGTTGCCGAAGTAATAGGCGAAGACGCGCTCGCGGATGAGGCCGATGATCTTGGAGAGCAGGATGCCGGTGGCGACGGCGAGAGCCGCGGCGCGGCCGTGGGGCTGCTTCGTCTTTGGCAGGTCTGGCAAGTCGGCTGGAGGGGCGGTCTCGGGCATGCAGGATTGTGTGCTCGGTTTAGCTTATCGGGGCGGAGGCGTCGGCGGGAGTGTGCAGATGGGCGCTGGCGGCAACGGTGCGGCGGTGAGGTGCTTCTAGAGTGCTATGGCGAATGACGGAGACAAGCTGACGCGCTTTTTTGCCGGCGGCGTGGATGACGATGGACGGAGCTTCGACGAAATCCTGGGCTGGGACGATGCCCGGCTGGAGATGGTGCACGACTATATCCAGTGGATCTTTCCGCTGCCGGAACGGAGCGGAGCGAATCCGTGGGCGCCGGTGCTGGATGCCGGGACGATTGCGGCGATTCGCGGGAATGTGGAGAGGCAGGGACGGCTACGCGCGGCGTTCGAGCGCATGCTTGCCTTTTATGGATTTGCTCTTGAGAGCGATGCTGTCGTGCAAGGGCCGCAATTCGCGGCGGCTTCGCGGAACTGGCTGCATGCGGGGAATCACAACCATCTACGGCTGACCCGGATGCTGCGCTCGCTGCGGATTCTAGGACTGGAGCGCGAGGCTGCGGCACTGTGGGCGGCACTGCGCGCGTTGTACGAGAGGGAGAATGCGACGGGGCGGCGGACGATTACCCCGGAGACATTTGCATTCTGGCGGAAGGCGGCTACGACCCCGCTGGATCGCTAGAGCTGCCCTTGCATCACGCTCGAAATACAGGTCATCGCTCCACTGATGGCGTCATGGACCTGATCCGACGGGTAGTCTGCTTTCGGATCAAGGCGCGAACATTGCGTTCAGCTCAGTGTAGCTGGTGGCGTCGTTGGCGAAGGTGAAAGTGCCACGTTGTTGCATCTCCTCCGCGGCACGCAGGAATGCTGTGAGAGCTACCCGCGAAAGCGCGCTGCCGACGCTGATGCGCTTTACGCCCATGGCTGAGAGTGAGGCGAGATCGAGCGCGACGCCCTGCAGGCCCATGATGACGTTGACTGGGCGATCGACGGAGCTGAGGACAGTGGCGATGTCTTCTTTCGTCTTGAGACCGGGTGCGTAGAGGACCTCGGCGCCGGCTTCCTGAAAGGCCTGCAGGCGGCGGATGGTGTCCGCGAGGTCGGGATTGCCGGCGATGAAGTTCTCCGCGCGTGCGGTGAGGACAAAGGGAGCAGGGAGGGCATGAGCTGCTTCTGCGGCGGCACGGATGCGCTCGGCAGCGTGCTCGAGCGAGTAGAGCGTAGCGTTGGGACGCGGCGAAAGATCTTCGATGGAGCCGCCGGCGAGGCCGGTGGCGGCGGCGAGTCTTATGGTCTCGGCGCAATCCTCGGGCGAGTCGCCGAAGCCGTTTTCGAGGTCGGCGCTGACGGGAAGATCGGTGGCGGAGACGATCGCGGCGACATGTTTGAGCATTGCGTCGCGTCCGACGGTGCCGTCCTGCAGCCCGGCGGAGAAGGCATATCCCGCGGAGGTGGTTGCCAGCGCCTCAAAGCCCATGCGGGCCAATAGGCGGGCGGTGCCAGCGTCCCAGGGGTTGGGGATGATGAAGGCGCGATCGCGCCGGTGCAGCGCGCGGAAGTGCGAGCCCTTCTCTTTTTGCGTGGCCACAGTGACCTCGGTCCTTTCGTGCCAGATTCGCTACCAGTCTCTGGGTGCAGGGGTATCGGGCGCAACTCGCGTCGTGCCGACGTTACAAGGAACGGCTGCGGCCTAGCGATAGCGGCCGTGAAAGTTCCGAACTGACCGAAGAGTGGCAGGCCCATGGCCGTGCGCGTTGCAACTCTTCAGGCGATTTGTCCGGCCGGTTGGGTTTATAACCATGTGTCGGTATCCGGAGGCTGGGCGATGGGGCTAGGGATTGCTGTGTGGGCAGCGGTTGCGGGTTGTTCCTTTGCGGGGGCGGTGGGGATGGCGCAGTCTCAGCAGCAACAGCAGCAATCCTCGTCGCACCTGGGGCAGGTCGCGAAGCGGCATGGAGGCGAGGAAGCGAATCCGGCGAACGGAACGACCAACAATATTCTTGCGGTGGAGCGCACACCGTCGCCGGGCGCGGGACAGGTGCGGGGCGGCAATGGCGTGGTGCTGCCCGACCCGCCCGATACGGCAAAGCATCCGGTGAGCGACAAGTGGCACGGCGATACCATCACGGACGACTACCGCTGGCTGGAGCAGCAGCACGATCCGCAAACGCGCTCATGGATTGATGAGCAGAACGCTTACACGGACAGCTACCTGCACCAGGTGACGATTCGGCCGGAGATCCGGGCAGAGTTGACCAAGCTTGAGAGGGTGGAGACGTACTCGATCCCGACCAAGCGCGGCGCCCTGTACTTCTTCAAGAAGCGGCTTCCCGACGAGAACCAGGCCTCCATCTATGTACGGCGCGGCGTCGCCGGCGCGGATGAGCGCCTGGTGGATGCGAGCAAGCTGAGCGCGGACCAGAATGCGTCCGTCGGCATCCTCGACGTGACGAATGACGGCTCGATGCTGGCGTATGGCATTCGGCAGGGCGGGGCCGATGAGCAGGAGGTACACCTGATCGACGTGGCGACGCGGAAGGATCTCCCCGATCACCTCGCCAGCCAGCGCTACATGGGAGTGCAGATCTCGCCGGACAAGACGGGCTTGTACTACGCGGTGTTTCATCACTCGGGCACGCTTGTGTATTGGCATGTCTTCGGCACGGATCAATCCGCGGACAAGGTGATCTTCGGCA
>DASXGY010000111.1:0-6670 GCA_036488835.1 Acidobacteriaceae bacterium | reverse complement strand
ACCCGCGAGGAGATCGATGCGCGCTTCCAGCAATTCCGCGCGCTCAGCCACCTTGACTGAGGCGAAGGGGAAGCCGCCGCGCGATGCGGGAACGGTCGCCCTGCTGAGCGTGGTACTGACCCTGGCGGCGCTCGCCTTCTGTTCGCAGCATCAACTCTTGCTGCTTTACGGCGACGCGGTGGCGCATCTGCACATTGCGCGGCGGATCTTCGATGCGCGCGAGCCCGGATTTCGCCAGCTTGGATCGGTGTGGCTGCCGTTACCGCATCTGTTGCTGATTCCATTCGTCCTGAAGATGAGCTGGTGGCAGAGCGGCGTCGCGGGCGCGATTCCGTCGATGGCCTGCTATGTGGCGTCCTGTGTGGGGCTGTATCGGCTGGCGCTCTGCTTCGTCAGAAACGCGATTGCATGGCTTGCGGTTATTTTCTTTGCGCTGAATCCGGGGCTGCTCTACTTCTCTACGACGGCGATGACGGAGCCACTGTTCCTGGCAGAGATGATCTGGGCCGCGCTGCTGCTTGCGCTGCTCGCGCGCGCCTTGGAAGCCGAAAATTCGGAAGCCGGCGAGGTGGAAGGGCGCGGGCGTTTGCTGCTTGGCGCATCTATGGTGCTGGTCTGCGCCGTATTCACACGCTATGACGGCTGGATCTATGCGGCTGCGGCGTGGTGCGTTGCGACCTGGATTGTTCTGCGGCGGCGCAATTTCCGTGAGCGGCTGACTGGCATCTGGCTGCTGGCGACGGTGCTGGTGGTGATGGCGCCGCTGCTCTGGATCGCGTACAACGCGAAGCAGTTTCATGACCCGTTCGATTTTCTGCGCGGCCCGTATTCTGCGCGGGCGATTGAGGCGCGCACCTCGCCTTCCGGCGCCGGTCACTACATGGAGTACCACCGGCCGGTGGTGGCGACGCTGTATTTTCTGAAGGCGGCGGAGTTGGGGGCGGTGATGCCCTACGCAACGCAACTGCTCTTCTTGGTCTCCCTTTTGGGTGCAGCTTTCTTGTGGTGGCGCCGCCGCAGCGCCGCTCTTGCTGCCGTGACGCTGCTATGGCTCCCGCTGCCGTTCTATGCCTACGCGGTGGCGTACGGATCGGTGCCCCTCTTCATTCCCGTGTGGTTTCCGCACTCCTGGTACAACACGCGCTACGGCATGGAGATGCTGCCGGCATTCGCGTTGTTTGCGGCCGCGGCGCTGGAGGGTCTGGCGATGTGGCGGCCGCGCTGGTTGCGCTGGATGGTGCCGGCGGCCGCCGCGCTGATCGTGATAAACAGCATTCTGCTGCTGCGCGCTGGGCCGCTGGTCTTTGAGGAGGCGGTGGTGAATTCGCGCACGCGCATTCCGTTTGAGAGCGCACTGGCGAATTGGCTGCGAATCCTTCCGCCCGGGAAGACGCTGCTGATGTATACCTCCGAGCACATCGGAGCGGTGCAGCAGGCGGGGATCCCCCTGCACGACATCATCAATGAGGGCGACTACTACGAGTGGAACGCGGCGCTGAAGGACCCGGCGGCGAAAGCGGATTACGTCGTGGCGCTGGATGGGGACGCTGTGGCCCAGGCCGTCGCCGCGCACCCGGGGGGACTGAGGCTGCTGCAGATTGTCTGCTCGACGGGTCAGCCGTGTGCGCGGATTTATATTGCTCAACCCGCCGCAGGCGCTATTGCTCAACCCGCCGCGGGCGCTATTGCCCAACCCGCCGCGGGCGCTGCTGCTCAACCCGTCGTGGGCGCCGCTCCATCCGCTGTGGCGGCTAGACCGGGCAGCTCCAGGTAGTCCGGGAGGTGGTCCGGGAGTGTTAGTGGCAGCGTTTCGTGTGGGTGGTAGCATCACGCGATGGGCAGCGCTTGCTTGCCCGCAGAGAAGGCACGCGACAGCGATGATGGTATTCGAGGCGAAGCACGCGCTGAGTTTCAGCCAACTGGAGCAGTGGGCCCTGACGGATACGGGCACCATGCGGCTGCTGCTGGCCTGCGCGCTGGGCGGCGTTATCGGGTTGGACCGCGAGTATCACCACAAGGCCTCCGGCGTACGTACGAACCTGCTGATCTGCTTCGCATCGGCGCTGTTCACATATCTTTCGCCGCTGATCGCGGGGGAACTGAGCACGAGCAAGGGACAGATTGCGTCGAACATCGTGCAGGGTGTCGGTTTTCTGGGAGCCGGGCTGATTCTGCATAATCGTAACCGTATCAGTGGCTTGACCAGCGCGGCGACGGTGTTTGCAGTGGCGGCGGTGGGCATGACGTGCGGCGCTGGACTGTACCTGCCGGCTGCGTTCGCGACTCTCCTGATTCTGCTGGCGCTGGAGGCTGTGGGCGCGTTGGAGACGCTGACCAATCTGAAGCTGCAAAACCGCATTTACGAGGTGCGCGGTCCGGACGCCGACGCGATGTACAGGTCGGTACTGGAGGCGATGGACACAGAGCAGCGGCGGCTGGATCCGGTGGACCGGGATAATTTCGCGGGCATGGCGCGTCTCTCCTTTACGGTCATGGCTACGCGCAGCGGCCATCGTCGTTTGACGGCGTTGTTGATGAAGGGCTCGGGAATCGAGCGCGTGCTGACCTTCCGCAGTTGGGAGGAGGAGTGATCGAGTTCACGAAGGCTCATGCGTGCGGCAATGACTTTCTGATCGTCGATGCAGAACAGGTTGCCGGCCGCGATCTCGCGCACCTCGCACGCGAGCTGTGTGCGCGCACCACGGGAGTTGGCGCGGACGGCGTCGAGTACATGACGCTGAGGAACGAGCGGGAGGCGGCTATCCATCTTTACAACGCGGATGGCTCTGCTGCGGAGCTTTCCGGCAACGGCACGCGCTGCGTTGCGGCGTGGATGGCGTACCGGGCCGGTCTGCGCGCAGGGGATGAAATACGACTGGAGACCGATGCGGGCGTGCGAAACTGCCAGCTCGAGAGTGTTAAGGGCGCTGAATTTCGGTTCACGACGGGCATGGGCGTGCCACAGGTGCGACGGGCAACCGTGACGCTGGACCGCGATTTGACTGTCGAAGGGGCAGTGGTGGCGATGGGCAATCCGCAATTTGTAGCGATGGTGGAGGACGAGGAATTTTCTGTCGGGGGCCGGCCATGGCAGCAGGTGGGCGCGGCGATCTGCACGCATCCGGATTTTCCCGCACAGACAAATGTGGAGTTGGTGCGCCGCCTGGCCGATGACCGGATCGAGATTCGCATCTACGAACGCGGCGTGGGCCCGACTTCGTCTTCCGGCACGGGGACGAGCGCCAGCGCGGCGATGATGATTGCGCTCGAAGGCACGCCGTCGCGACTGCGTGTGCTTGCGCCCGGTGGCGAACAGCTTGTGGAATGGCCGGGCTCGGGTACGGAACTGTGGCTGACCGGACCGGCAGTCGTGCTGGCGCACGGGCAATGGCTTGCGGGAGGCGTGCAGTGATGCTGCAACCGATACGCCTGGCCGTGGTGGCGCCGGCGAGCAATGCCGATCCGGAGAAGGTGTTGCGCGGTGTGGAACGGCTGCGCGCCCTCGGCCACACGCTCAAGCTGATGCCGCATGTGCTGACTCAGGCGTGGCCGTACTTCGCCGCAACCGCCGAGCAGCGTCTGGAGGATCTGCACGCTGCCTTTGCCGATCCCGAGGTCGATGCTGTCATATGTATCCGTGGCGGTTACGGTAGCAATTATCTGCTCGAAGGGCTGGATCTGGATATGCTTCGCCGCCATGCGAAGCCCTTTATTGGATATAGCGACCATACGGCGATTGCGACATGGATGCTCGACCAGGCAGAGGTGCCGGTGCTGCACGGACCGATGGTGGCTGCGGATTTTTCGCGCGGCGACGGCGTCGACCTGTTGAGCTTTGCCGCGGCACTGGGAGGCGAGGCGTACCGGCTTGGGAGCGACTCCGGCGTGCGCGGATTGCAGCCAGGCACAGCGCGGGGCGTTCTCTATGGCGGCTGTCTCAGCCTGCTGACCGCGTCGCTGGGCTCGCCATTTGCGGCGCAGACCGAGGGCAAGCTGCTCTTCCTGGAAGACCTAGGCGAGAAGCCGTATCAGATCGATCGCATGCTGCGGCATCTGAAACTGGCGGGCAAATTTGAGGGCGTAACGGGAATCATCTTTGGCGAGATGCTTGACTGTGCTTCATCCGGCGCGCCGGCCGATCTAACCGAGCGCGTGATTCTGACCGTGATGGAGTGGTTCCCCGGTCCCATTGCTTATGGACTTCGCTCAGGACATGTGTCGCGCAGCAATGTTACGTTGCCATTTGGAGTGGAGGCCGAGCTGGTAGTGGATGCACAGGCCGCGGAGTTGCGAGTAGAAGCGCGGACGATGATTCGTCAAGAGGAGAAATGAAGATCGAAGCGAAGCACATACATCTGATCGGGATTTGCGGCACGGCGATGGCGTCGCTGGCGGGAATGCTGCAATTGCAGGGGCACACGGTGACGGGCTCGGATGCGGCGGCGTATCCGCCGATGTCCGATCTGCTGGAGACGCTGGGGATCCCGGTGATGGAGCCCTATGCGGAGAAGAACCTGGAACCGCGGCCCGACCTGGTGATCGTGGGCAATGCGATTTCACGTGGAAATGTCGAGCTGGAGTATGTGCTGGACCAGCGGATTCCGTTCCGCTCCATGGCGCAGACGGTGCATGAGGAATTTTTGACAGGGCGCGAATCGCTGATTGTTGCGGGCACGCATGGCAAGACGACGACGACGAGCATGCTGGCGTGGATTTACGAGACGGCGGCCCGGATGCGTGTTGAACGTGGGCCCTCGTTTCTGATCGGCGGCGTGGCGGAGAACTTCGGCACCAGCTTTCAACTCGCGCCGAGCAAGAGCTTCATCCTCGAGGGAGACGAATACGATACGGCGTTTTTCGACAAGGGACCGAAGTTCATGCATTACTTTCCCGACGCGGTGATCCTGACCCATGTCGAGTTCGATCATGCGGACATCTATCGCGATCTGGACGCGGTGAAGATTGCTTTCAAGCGGCTGGTGAACCTGGTGCCGCGGCGCGGACGCGTGGTGGCCTTCGATGGCAGCGCGAATGTGAGCGAGTGCGTAGCGCGGGCTTTCTGCAAGGTGGAGCGTTATGGATTTAGCGAAGGCTCCGAATGGCAGATGCGTGACCTTACGCATCGCGATGGCAGGACGTATTGGCAGGTATGGCGCGAGGGCAAGCCGTGGCTCGAACTGTCGCTGCCGATGGCGGGCGAGCACAATGCACTGAATGCGACGGCCGCGGCGGCGCTGGCTGCAGGGCAGGGCATTGATGACGAGGCTATCGTGGATGCGCTGAGCAACTTCAAGAGCGTGAAGCGGCGGCTGGAGGTGCGCGCGATCGAGCGTGGCGTGACGGTGATTGACGACTTCGCGCACCACCCGACGGCGATTCGCGAGACGTTGCGCGCGCTGCGATCCGCATATCCGCAGTCGCGGCTGTGGGCCGTGCTGGAGCCACGCTCGAACACGCTGCGGCGCAATGTATTCGAACGTGAATTGGTGGATGCGCTGGCGCTGGCGGATGAGGTCGTGCTGGCCGGCGTCTTCAAGCAGGAGAGTATTCCGGAGGGTGAGCGTCTGCATCCAGAAGCGGTGGTTCGCGCGCTGCTGACTCAGGGGCGTCACGCGATGCTGGCGGCGAATGTGGAGGAGATTGTCGCGCACGTTGCCGCAGATGCGCGGGCGGGCGATGTCGTCGCCATTCTGTCCAATGGTGGATTCGACGGTATCTATGAGAAGCTACCCGCGCGGCTGGCCGGTCCGGCTGCGCTTTCGCCTGCGGCGAAAGCGGCGGCTCTGCCGTTGGCACAGGCGTAGTTCAAGTGCGCGGTCTCACCCTCATCCTGATCTGGACCGTGCTGGCCGTCCCGGCAGCGCTCTTCGTCTTCCCCTGGACACTGATCACACGCGACACCAGGTTGCTGCTGCGTGTGGGGTTTTGGATCACGCGGGCAGGACTGCCACTGGTCGGCGTGCGGGTCGTCGTTAAGGGATTCGAACGATTCCCACATGGGGCGTCGATCGTGATGGCGAACCACTCTTCGAACCTGGATCCGCCGGTACTGATTCCGCTGCTGCCGGGCAGAGTCGTGATTTACCTGAAAGCCTCTTTGATGCGCATTCCGGTGTTGGGCTATGCGCTGAGATTGGCAGGAGATATCCCGGTGACGCGGGGTGGCAGCGTGGAGAGCGCAAAGGCGACGAGTGCCGTGGCGCAGCGCGAACTCGAACAGGGAAGCTGCCTGGTGCTGTTCCCCGAAGGGACGCGGTCGCGGGATGGATCGCTGCTGCCGTTCAAGAAGGGTCCATTCTTTCTCGCGATGGAGTCACGGGCGCCGGTGGTGCCGGTTACGGTCGCAGGCACGACCCGGATGCTGCCGAAGGGAAGCACGCGCCTGAGGAGTGGAACGGTTACGGTTACGTTTCACCCACCGCTTAATCCGGCAGACTACTCAGAAAAAGAGGAGCTGATGGCGGCGGTGCGGAGCGCGATCGAGTCCGGCTTAGCCCGGTAGAGACCGGGAAGCGAGCTATTTCATGATGGCGTTGTAGCCGTCGGCGAGTAGATGCTGCTTGATGGTCTCCGCCTGGGTCTTGTCGGTGAAGGGCCCCACCTGTACATGGAAGAACTTGTCCCCGCTACCGGGGCGGACGGAGGGGTTGAAGCCGCGCTTGCGTAGCGC
>DASXGY010000109.1:0-10984 GCA_036488835.1 Acidobacteriaceae bacterium | reverse complement strand
GAAGATCCCCGCCACCACCGCCGCCACATACTCCCCTAGGCTGTGCCCCAGCACCACCGACGGCTCCACTCCCCACGATCGCCACAACTCCGTCAGACCGTACTCCACCGCAAACAACGCCGGCTGCGCATACCGCGCCTGTTTCAATCCTTCCCCGCTACCCGACAACACCTCCAGCAGCGACTCACCCGTCGCCTGCTCCCACGCCGCCGCGCAACGATCCACGCTCGCCCGGTACACCGCCGATCCCCCATACAACTCACGCCCCATACCCGCATACTGACTGCCCTGACCCGTATACAAAAAACACAGGCTTCGCCCCGCATCAGCTCCAGCATTTCCGGAAAAGCTCTTGGTGATGGAACTGTTGCTTCCCGTTCCGTCCAGAACTGCGGCCATCTCTTCCGCAGTCTCTCCCACCACGGCAAATCGATGGTCGAAGTGTGCTCGGCCGGTATTCGCCGTGAAACATATATCGGCGACGCTTGCAGAGGTGTTTCGTAATACTGCGGCATAGTTCGCCCGCTGCTTCGCCAAACTCACTTCCGTTTGTGCCGAAAGAGCCAGGACATGCGCCCGCCGTAGAAAAGCATTCTCAGCTGGTCGCTGTATGGGTGCTTCTTCCAACACCAGGTGAGCATTGGTTCCGCTGAAGCCGAACGAGCTGACGGCTGCATAGCGCCGCAGCTCCCCCGGATGCCACGCGACATTCTCTGTGGGAACCGCAACCCGCAACCGCTCCCAGTCAATGTGGGAGCTCCTGTGTTTCAAGTGGAGACTCGCAGGAATCATCTGGTGCTGCAGTGCCTGGACCGTCTTCATCAATCCCGCAACGCCGCTCGCTGCTTCCGCATGTCCGAAATTGGTCTTCACCGATCCCAGCAGTACTGGACGTTCGGAAGGCCGTCCCTTGCCCACGACCGATGCCAATGTTTCGACCTCGATGGGATCGCCAAGTGCTGTTCCCGTGCCATGCGTTTCCACATAGTCGACATCCGCTGGATTCACACCCGCCAGATCGAACGCCTTCTGGATCACCGCTGCCTGAGCAGGCCCGCTGGGTGCGGTGAGGCCGCCGCTGCGCCCATCGTGATTCACGGCCGAGCCTCGAATCACCGCGAGGATGCGGTCCCGGTCTGCAACTGCAGCGGATAACTTCTTCAGGACCACGACGGCGCAGCCTTCGGCGCGCACATACCCGTCCGCCGCCTCATCGAAAGTCTTGCAATGACCATCGGGAGCCATCATGTGCGCCTTCGAGAGCGCGACATTTCCCTCCGGCGACAGAATCAGATTCACTCCCCCGGCCAGCGCGACATTGCATTCGCCCGAGCGCAGGCTGGTGCATGCCACGTGAACCGCAACCAGCGAAGACGAACACGAGGTGTCGATCGCAAGCGCAGGACCATGCAGTCCGAGCACATAAGCGAGGCGGCCGGCCACCATGCCCGGCGAGTTGCCGGATCCGGTATAGGCATCGATATGCTCCAGGTCGCGGAACACCCGCCTGCCATAATCGCTATTCCCAATGCCTACAAAGACGCCCGTGGAGCTGCCCCGAAACCCCGTTGCGCTGTAGCCCGCATTCTCCAGAGCCTCCCACCCTACCTCCAACACCAGCCGGTGTTGTGGATCCATCCCGGCCGCTTCCCGGGGCGAGATGCCAAAGAAGGACGCATCGAACCGATCCACTTCGTCGAGAAATCCCCCATGCCGTGTACACATCGCTCCTGCAGCATCGGGATTGGAGTCGAAGTAGGACCGCCAGTCCCACCGTTCGCGGGGTATCTCCGTAATCGCATCTTTGCCGGTGGACAGCAGCTCCCAGAAAGAAGCCTCGTCGACAACGCCACCGGGAAAACGGAGTCCCACTCCGATAATGGCGATCGGCTCCCGCTGTGCTTCTTCCAGCTCACTCACCCGCGCACGCAGGCTGCGAATCTCATGCAGTGCGCGCTTTACCGGCGATAGCTCGGGTTCGATATGCGGCATATCAGGCATGTGTCTTCTGTCCGGAACCATCCAGCTCCTGCAGCAGGAGCAGTTCCGCTTCCTCATCGGTTAATGAATCCAACGCACTCAACTCTTCGCTCTTGCTCGCCGCAATCGGCACAGGAGCTGCTTCGATTGCAGGAAGGAGTGTGAGCAGATGCTGCGTAAGTTCGTTGACAGTCGGATAATTGAATAGCGTTCCAGCGGAAAGGGCGAGTCCAAGCGACTGCGCCAGTTCGTTTCTCAACTCCAGCGCCATCAGCGAATCGAGACCGATATCCTGCAACGGAACAGCATCCTGAATCGCCCCATCGGCATCCATGCTGAGCACCCGTCGAGCGCAATCCTTGATGTGTAAGGAAAGGAGCGCCCTCCGGTCTCCGGCGGGCGCACCGAGAATCGCATCCTGAGCGCGAACCTCGGCAGCCGTCCCGGAGCTTTGAGATGTTTGCGGCTCTCCCAGTTCTTGAAAGAGCGCTGTATCTTTGGAAGCGCGATTGCTGAGGAAGCGCTCCCAATCGATATCCATGATCGCAACCTGCGTGCGTCGTCTTTCGATTGCGCTTTCCATCGCGCTCCATGCCGCAGACGCATCGAGCAGGCGAATGCCCTGGCGTTCCAATCGTGAGAAATGCTCTGGCGCAAGACGCGCAGCCATCCCAGCGGAGCCCCAGGCACCCCAGTTCACGTTCAACGTCTCCATGCCCCGGCTCGTGCGAAAATGCGCGAGGGCATCCAGGAACGCATTCGCCGCGCTGTAGCTGCCCTGTCCCGCCGAACCCAGAATGGACGCCGCCGAAGAGAACAGAACCATCAATTTCACCGGATCGCGCATCGTGAGCCGATGCAGGTTCCACGCGCCTTCCAGCTTCGCCGCCGTGGCGTCCGTGTAGGAAGACCAGTCTTCTCTTCCGAGCACGGCGTCTTGCACGATGCCGGCAGCATGGAAAATCGCCGTCAATGGCGCGCTCTCAGAACGAATGCGGTTCAGCAGCTCTCCCATCTGTTCGGCAGAGGCAACATCTACCTGCTCGACAGCGACATCCACGCCCCTTTTTCGAAGATCCAGCACGACCGGGTCGTCGTCCTTGGCATGGCGGCTCGCCAGCACAAGAGTGCGCGCTCCCTTTTCCATGAGCCATCCTGCTAACGCGCCGCCCAGCGCGCCCAGGCCTCCGGTGATCAGCACGGTTCCGTTCGAGACAACCTCACGAATACCGTCTTTCGTTTCCATGCGGCCATGCGCCAGAACAATCTTTCCGACATGACCCGCCTGCGCCATGGTGCGAAATGCCTGCACCGCATCATCCATCGAGTACAGCGTCGTTCTGAAAGGTCGAAGCTTTCCCGCCTCAAACTGCGGCATCAACTCTCGCAGCATCTCTCGGATCGAATCGGGATTCCCGGACGCCACTTCGCCCAGATCAAACGCAAAGTAGCGAATGTCCGCCCGAAATGCCGCAACCTGCTGCTGCGTCCAGACGCCGCGCTTGCCCACTTCAAGGAAGCAGCCGCCCTGGGAAACGACTTCCATACCTGCACGAATAAAATCGTCCGCCAGCGAATTCAGTACGACATCGACTCCTGCTCCATTGGTGGCTTCTAGCACCCCGGAACGGAATGCGAGCGAGCGTGAATCGAAGACATGCCGAATCCCGAGCTTCCGCAGGAAATCCCGCTTGGCCTCGCTTCCAGCCGTAGCAAAAATTTCGGCGCCGGCCTCTCTTGCCAGTTGCACGGCGGCCAGCCCCAGGCCTCCCGCCGCGGCGTGGATCAGAACTCGCTGCCCGGACGACAAACCGGCGAGTTGGCTCAAGCCGTAGTGCGCCGTCAGAAATGCCACCGGAATGCTCGCGGCATGGGCAAACGTCATCCCGCTCGGCATGCCCACGGCATACGCCTCCGGGACATTGATATAGCTCTGAAAGCTGTGCGGTGCAAAGGCAACGACGTTCTGGCCTGGTTTGAAGTCGCGGACGGCCGAACCGACGCGGGCTACCGTCCCCGCGCACTCGCCTCCAAATCGCGGATCGCGTGCATCGAACATGCCGAGCGCATTCAGCACGTCTCGGAAATTCAACCCGTTGGTCCGCACCTCAATCTCGATTGCGTGCGGCTCTGGCTCTTTGCGGGTGATTGGCTCGAATGTCAAATCGTCCAGCCGCCCCGGTGATGCAATCGCGAGTCTCCGCCCGGCTGTCGGCTTCACTGCATAGGGAATAAGCCGCGCCACATACCGAATGACTCCACGAAAGGCAACCAGCGGATCGGAACCACCTGCACCGATCTCCCGGGCAATCATCTCCTCCCCGCCTTCCAGTTGGCCTCCCGCGCCCGCATCCATCAACACCGGCGCACTCGCCGCATGCTCGACCGCCAAAGTGCGCAGAATTCCAGGCAATGGGGACTGCCCCAGCACGACATCTTCGTCTGGACACACCGAAAAGCCGGAAGACGAGATCACCCATAGCCTTGGAGTCGCAGCATCCTCTTTCGCGGTCAGGTTCTTCGCGAAGGCAAGCACAAACTCCACCGAAGCTCGTTCCGGATGCTGCCAGGGAGCATCGTCTGGAACGCCGGCCGTCGAACGAGAGTCGTACAGGATCGCAGTCCATGCATTCTCCCGCATCGCGCGCGCGGCTTCGGCGAGACTTGCAACCTTGCACAGCGCTCCCTGGTGCGAGAGGTCGCTGGAGATCTGAGCACAGCTTCCCGCTTCGCTTTCGACCAGCAACCAGCGTTCGCTTTTTCGCGAGACGTCCGATTGCGCCGGCAGAGGCTTTGCTCGCCAGGCAAGCTCAAAGCTTGGCGCCTCGATTGCAGAGGCTCGTTTCAGGGCCGCCATTGACGTCCGTTTCGCCTGGAAGCCCGACAGGGACGCGACTCTTGCCCCGGTAGCATCGGTGACGGTGAACTTCGCCGTCATCGACTCTGCATTGGAATGCGTAAGCTGCGTGTGGACCCAGACCTCCGTCAGTCCGCTCCGGCTCAAGTGGAATTCATCCATCGCAATGGGCAGGAACAAATCCGAAGATTCTTCCCGGCGAGCAGCCATCACGGTCTGCAGGCAACCGTCGAGGAGCGCGGGATGCATTCCATATTTCCCTGCCTCTTCGTGCATCTCTTTTGGTAGGCGCAGCAATGTCAGGCTTTCACCTGCACCTCGCCAGGCCGCCTCGATCACCCGAAAGCTCCTTCCAAACCTCAGGCCTCCGGCTTCCAACCGCCGGTATACATCCGCCGGCTCGATGACTTCATGGCATCGCGCCCGCAGCTTCGAAAGATCCGTGACCTCGGACGCAGCTTCAACCTGACGCAGCATCGCCTTCGCATGCTTGACCCATGCTGCTTCGCGCTCACTGGCGATTTCAACCGAGCTATCTCCCACCAGCACCTGCAGCTTCTCGGGATGGGTAGAAAGAAACAACGGCTCGTGCAATGTGAAGTCCTGAATAGCAACCGGACCATTCCCCCTACTCTGCTTCACTCCGGCATTCGCAATTTCGAGGAATGCGGCAAAGGGTATCAGCGCCCGGCCGTCGATAGCATGATCGACAAAATACTGAGTCGCGGTAAAACTGAGTTCGGACTCGAACAGCTTGCCTTTCACAAATGCCGAGCTGCTGCGTCTTCCCAGCAACGGATGCACATAATCCTTGTTGGCAACGGCATTCGCGGTAGACGCTTTACTGGGGACCTTCTCCTGAAGCCAGAACCGTTGCCTGCGCCACTCACGTTTTGGCAGTGGAATCATTCGCCCCTCCCTTTTGGGCTGATTCGCGGGCAGGAGCGGCGCTTCTTCGACGATGAGGTGGGCATTGGTGCCGCCCAACCCAAAGCCGCTGATGCCGGCGACCCGCGGCTGCTGTCCACGCGGCCATGGAACCGGCTCTGTTGCAATAGAGAGCCGTGAGCCCTCAAGCACAACGTGCGGATTCAGCTTATGAAAATGCAGATTCTTCGGAATAAGGCCGTTTTCCAGTGCGAGAACGGTCTTGATCAGGCCGGCGAGTCCAGCCGCGGCTTCTAGGTGGCCGATGTTGGTCTTTACCGCGCCGAGCAGGCAGGGGGAACAGTCACCCTGCGCAACTCTGGTGCCATAGACGGCATGCAATGCTTCCACTTCTATCGGATCACCCAGCGAGGTCCCTGTTCCGTGGGTCTCAATAAAGCTGATCTCGTGGGGCTCGATCCTCGCGTTCCTCAACGCAGAACGAATCACGGCCTGCTGGGAGAGTCCGTTCGGAGCAGTCAGCACGGTCGAGCGGCCATCGTGATTCACCGCCGATCCGCGAATCAGTGCGCGGATGCGGTCGCCGTCCTGCAGAGCATCCGAGAGGCGCTTGAGAACGACGGCAGCGCAGCCCTCTCCAGGGCCGAACCCGTCCGCGGCAGCATCGAACGTCTTGCACCTGCCGTTACTGGACAGCATGTCCCACTTCGAAAGCACCACAATCTCGTCCGACAGAATCTTCAGACTGCTGCCGCCGACGATTGCCATGCTGCATTCATGCGCGCGAAGGCTTTGTACGGCCATGTGAGTCGCAACCATGGAAGCGGAGCACCCTGTATCGATAGCGATATTTGGTCCCTTCAGATCGAGCAGGAAAGAAATGCGTCCCGGGGCAATGCTGTGAGCTGTGCCAAATGCTGCGTGCGCACTAATCGCCGATCGATCCCGAAAATGCATCCGCGCATAGTCGCTGTTGTAGATGGCGACGAATACCCCGGTATCTGAGCCGGTCAGACTACTGGGTTCAATACCCGCATCCCACAGCCCCTCCCATGAGACTTCCAGGAGGAAGCGCTGCTGAGGGTCTATCTGCTGTGCCTCGCGAGGTGAAATTCCAAAATAGGCAGCATCGAACTTATCGATGCTTTCGAGATATCCGCCGAGACGCAGCTCCGGCTGGAGCGTTGCCTTGTCGCGCCATCTCCCTTCCGGCATTTCGATAACGCCTTCCCGGCCCTCTACCAATGCTTCCCAGTAGGCTTCGGGAGAATCGCTTCGTGCGGGAAAACGGCATGCAAGCCCGATAACAGCAATTGGATCTGAATTCAGTAATTCTAGATCTTCCCTTTCCGCACGCAGCCTCTTCACAGCCAAAGCGAGTCGAGCTGGTGAAATCCGCTTTTCGCTTGCATCCGACATCACAGGCGCCTTCCCTTCCCGCCAATTAGCGCCGCGAGGGCAGCTTCTTCGGAGAGGTCGACTGGCAAAGCCGCAAATGCGGTGTTCGAGGCGCTCTTTATTTCTTCCTGCCGCAGATCTTCGATAGGCCGCAGTTGCAATCTGTGGATCAAGTGCGGCGCCAGGACGCGTATCGTCGGGTAGTTGAAGACCACCGTCGCCGGTACTGCGATCTCCAGCGCCTTACTGAGCCGTCGTACAAACTCCAGGCCCATCAGAGAATCTAGGCCCATCGTTCCCATCGGACGCTCTCTGTCGATCTTGCGTTTCGCCAATTTGAGGACGAGACTGAGCGTTTCCTGAAGGTAGTCCTCCATGATTTCGTTTCGTCGCTCGGTCGATTCTGCGTCGTTGAGCAGACCAAGAGCCTCAGAACGGTGAGAGTGAGTTGTCGCTGCTCTGGCGGTCCCCGAAGTGAAATCGGCGTACAGGGGCGGCGCCTGGTCTGCACCATAAAATTCGGCCAAGTCTTTCCAATCGTATGGCACCGCGACGACATGGATCGCATTACTACGAATTGCCGCTCCAAGCGCCCGGATTCCCTCCTCCACTGAGAGCTTTCTCAAACCCTGCAAGACATAGTCTTCGATACTGCGTGAGGTTGCTGCAGCTCTCGCAAGCCCTATCTCATCCCACGCTCCCCAGTTGATCGAAGTTGCTGGTAAGCCGCTCGCATGCCGGTAGTGCGCGAAAGCGTCGAGAAATGCGTTCGCCGCAGCGTAGTTTCCCACGCCTGGCTGCGCATGAATCGCAGAGATCGAGGAGAAGAGGACAAAGAAGTCCAACCTTTCTTCAAGCGTAGCTTCATGGAGTCGCCACGTGCCCTCAATCTTCGGTGCCATTACAGAGCGGAACATCTCTGGCGTGAGATCGCGGATGAGCGCGTTGTCGACTACTGCCGCCGTGTGCACAACACCTTTCAGCACCTGGCCTGTTTCGCGAAGCATCGAAAGCGCAAGATCAAGTTCGCTTTGCCGCGTAATGTCCGCCCGGAGCACCTGCACGCGGCTTCCCGCGGCCTCGATCCGGCGGATCACCTGTGCAGCACCTTCGTTCACCGCACGTCTGGAAACAAGAGCGAGATGACCGGCGCCATTCTCGGCCATCCACTCAGCTACCTTGAGTGCAATGCCGCCGAGCCCCCCGGTAATCAGATAGCTGGCATCCTTCAGGAACAATGGCATGTCTGCTGCGGGGAGTGCACGCACATCGCGTCCCATCTGCATCGCGATCTTGCCGATGTGGCGCGCCTGCGCCATAAAGCGGAAAGGCTCGCTCGGCTCGTTCGCTGGAAAGGCTTTGACGGGAGGCGGCTGCCACTCCCTTCGTTCGATATGCTCCATCACCAGCTTCAACAAACTGGCGACATAGGGCCGCCTGTCCTCAAGCGCGGCAGCGAGATCCACAACATGGAATGAAATATTCTTGCGAAATACTCTTAGCCCGACCTGTCGATCGTCATAAATGTCGCGCTTGCCCAACTCCAGAAAGCGGCCATACGGAGCCAAGACATCCAGCCCTCGTGAAATAAATTCGCCACTGAGAGAATTGAGAACAATATCGACGCCGCGTTGCTGGGTAACCTCCATGACTCCCGCGCTAAAGTCCAGTGACCTTGAATCGAAGATGTGTTGGATACCGAGAGCTCTCACGTAGTTCTCCTTTTCCTTCGATCCCACTGTCGCAATGATCTTCGCGCCGACTGCTTTTGCAATCTCAATTGCAGCCAGTCCAACACCTCCCGCGGCAGCATGGATAAGAACCCAATCCCCTTTCTGCATCCGCGCTACTTCCATCAGGGCGTAATACGCCGTCAGAAAGGTGATCGGTGTGGCGGCTCCTTCCTCGAAGCTCAAATTCGCGGGTTTGCGCAGAGCAAGTTCAGCCGGAAGCGTCACGTACGACGCCAGCAGGCCCTGCCGTATGGAAGGCGTCACCGCGACGACCTCGTCTCCCGGTTGAAAGTCACGGACGCCACTGCCGATCGCAACCACACGGCCAGAGCACTCCATGCCAAGACGCAACGCCTCTGCAGGGTCCAGTCCGGGCAGTATTCCCATGGACTTGGCCACATCGATGAAGTTCAGCCCGGAGGCCACCACTTCAATGGCAATCTCGCCCGGACCCGGCGGGCTCGGATGGAATGCTCGCAGCGCGAGGTTATCGAGAACGCCGGCGCTCGCTATCTCAAATCGATACTCTTCTCCATTGCCAAGCCGTTCGCTCTCAGGATCTGAGGCAGTAAGCGCTGCCAATCGCGCGACGTACCGGTCTTGGCCGCGCAATGCAATCCGGTCCTCGCCGCCGTTCAGCGAAATCTGCCGCGCCAGCTCGCGCGCCTCTGCCGCGGTTGGAAGCTCGCTCAAGTCGACCAGGGTCGCGTGCAACTCCGGGTGCTCGCGTGCCACCGCGCGCCCTATACCCCACATTGGAGCGCTCTCGATGCGAGGCGCTCCTCCATCCTCGCCGACCTTCATAGAGCCCGCCGTCACCATCCACAGTCGCGGTGGATTCTGCCAGTTCGCTGCTGCGCACGCCTGCACCACGAGCGGCACATGCTGGCTGCCCACGGCCTGGCGACCCATGAGCTCCGACGCAGTATAGGTCTTCCGTCTTTCTGCAATGTCGAGCGTCCAGAGATGGACAATCGCCGTGGGTGCGCCCATGGCCGCTCCGATTTCCGCAAACAGACGTTCGTGGTCTTCTCGCGAACCCGCTCGTACTTCGTATTTTGTTGACGAGAGCTTTCGGAATGCTTCGCCCGGTCGGACTGTCGTCGAACGCCCTCCGGCAAACTCCAACGAAGCACTCATCGACTCGGCAACGCCCGCGCTGTCTGCAAAAAGAATCCAATTTGTCGTCGAGATCTTTGGAATCTCGAGTTGCCCCGGCGCGTTCTTCAGAACCCAGTGAAGGGTGTACAGGGATGAAATCGCGTCGCTAGCATCCTGCCGGGCAACTCGCTTTAGCTCCATTTCGACAACTTCCACGAGCACATTGCCTTCCGCGTCAAGCAATCGAACGTTGACTCGGAACGAGCCTCCTTGCGGGGAGCTGCTTATGAGTAAGGTATGGGTAAAGAGCTGACCTTGCTCCGGAATCGGCTGATACATCCGCACGCGCTCGATCGATATCGGCAGGTAGGTATCTTCAGGATGAAAACCGTTCCCCGTCGGAAATACCTGCGCCATTGCCTGGAAGCCGCCGTCCAGAATCGCAGGGTGAATTAAGTAACGGCTTTGGTCTTCCATGTCACCGCGCAGCCGGCCCAGCGCCTCGGCACTTCCTACCCAGGCCTTCTCTACAACCTGAAACGCAGGACCGTAGTAGAGCCCGCTTTTTGCGAGCCGGTCATAATGGTCGTTCCCTTCGCGTACCTCTTCATACGCAGACTGCAACTCTGGAATCGAAACCGGCCGCGGCCTTTCTGCGTTCTCTTCTTTGCCGCGGTGAAGCTGGCCTGTCGCGTGCAGCGTCCAGTTTGCCTCTCCTTCTTCGGCCCTGCTTCGAATCTCGAAGGAAAATGCCTCGGCTCCCTCCGGGCTGATCGCCAATTGAAAAATCCTGTCCCCCTCTTCGGGCAGATATGCCGCGTTGAGGAATGCCGCTTTACGAACCTCGAAAGACTGCGCGGGAAACAGCAAGCTAACTCCGGAAATAGCCATCTCGACATACGCGGAAGCCGGAAAAACCGCCGAGCGCAGAACGCGGTGATCCGTCAGGTAGGGGATAGCCGCGAGGCTGATTTCGCTCTCCCACAGGATGGTTTGCGGCTGCCGCGACGAAGTAAATTGCCGCCCC